>JAUQYY010000081.1 GCA_030587505.1 Candidatus Sigynarchaeota archaeon | reverse complement strand
TGCCCCAGTAGGGGGTGCGCCCCGTAACCGTAGTCGCAAGTGTGCTGTAGGTTCCCTCCCTGTTGGTCCTGGCTCCGAGCACCGAGTTAGCGTACACCTGAGTGGAACTCTCCATCCAGGCAACATGCTCTCCAATGTGGGGCACATTACCAACCAAGTAGGGAGTACACGTGTAGGTCATGTTCACACCGTGCCTCTTACACAGGTTCATAAAGTCGCCCTGAATCTTTGCAGCCTCCTCGGAAACCCCCAGCTCCCTCCAACGAGCAACATCGAAGAAAGCCACGTGTGTGGTTGTGTAAACCCTAACTCCGGTCGTTACGTGAGGCTTGTAGCTTTCAACCAGTTGGGGGAGCGCCGCGGGAGCCGAGAGAGATGTGAACACCGGAAACCCTAACAAATCTCTCAGCGCCAAGAGCTTCCCCATACTTCACAAGGTGCTCCATGGCTTCCCTAACCACGGTGCCCTGCTCTCCGCTGAGCCTCAGCTCCTCGTATCTCGTTAAAAACAATTCGCCTCAACCTCCAATCATCTCCAGCCAAACACAGGCTTTAATGATTGTTCGAATCACCGGATAATAAATATATTCCCCTCCAAAACAAGAGGAGTAGCTTGAGACCTTCTCTTTCTTTTCTTGAGAGAAGTTCCTAAGTCAAAGGAGTTACTGAAAGGACTCTTCCAAACGTTTATATAATTTAACAACGCCTATAAAAAACAACTCGGATTCTCTGTACAATAAATGGTTAAAGATGGGAGGTAAATGCCGTGGTTGAAGAATGGAGACTAATATACACCCCCGAAGGAGACATGGCAAACACCGTAGCTCACCCAGCCGCACTGATAACCGGAAAAATTATTGGCGCCCCAAACACCATTCTCATAGGAGGCTTCAAAAAACTCGGAATCAGCCTAGGATACTTCCAAGACATAGACACCGAGGTCGACGTCGCGAAAGCGGAAGACCTGGACATCGAAATAGTGCGCAGACTGGGGGTGGGAGGAGGAACAATATTTGTCGACCCCCATGGTTCCATGGCTATGCTCATGACCTTCAACAAGGACAGGTACGCGAACATGGACAAAGCCTTCTGCCAGATCGGAGGGGCACTAGCACAAGCCTACTGGCTGCTGGGAGCGAAGCGAGCATGGTACGACCATATAGGCGACATCAAGGTGGGTACCAACAAGATCACTGGCTTCGGCTTCGCGGAGGTGGGCGGTGCAATGGTTCAGAACACCATTCTTAGTCTTGCGCCTCCTGATGTGGAGACTTTTCTGAAGGTTGCCAAGATTCCTCCCGAGAAGTGGAAGGACAAGTCGACCGACGACGTGAAGAAGTACATCGCCAGCGTGGAGGGAGAGACGGGCAGGAGGCCGAGTAAGGAGGAGTTCAAAGATGCTGTTGTGGAGGCCTTTGAAAACGTTCTTGAAATCAAGCTTGTGGAAGGAGACCTCCTCCCCGAGGAGAAGAAGGTGTATGATGAGCACAAGAAGATCGCCCTTTCGGAGGAGCACAGCTTCAAGGTGTCGAGCGCAAGAAGATTCGCGGAGATCCCTGAAGATCACAAGCTGGGGATGGCGAGGTACAAGTCCAGGAAGCTTGTTGTGGCTCACGTTCTGACGGACAGGAACGATGTGATCGGTGACGTTATGATCTCCGGCGACTTCTACTGCTCCCCCTTAGAGTACCTGGGAGAGATGGAGAAGTCGCTCGTCGGGGTTAAAGCAACCGATAAGAATGCTGTGCTTGAGAAGGTTAGGGAGACGTGGGAGAAGCCGAACTGGCAGATTCCGATGGTTGAACCAGATGATATCGCGACAGCCATAAACACGGCGGCGAAACAGTAAAACCACACCCTTCCCCTTTATTTTTTGAGCATATAA
This sequence comes from Candidatus Sigynarchaeota archaeon, assembly GCA_030587505.1. GTDB lineage: Archaea > Asgardarchaeota > Lokiarchaeia > Sigyniarchaeales > Sigyniarchaeaceae > Sigyniarchaeum > Sigyniarchaeum tengchongense. The sequence goes on along the minus strand of JAUQYY010000081.1, from coordinate 6,434 downwards.
CCGTAGTTCGGATTCTATACTCCCAGGGGACTTTCGAACACTTTCGACGCTGGCCTGAAATTTCCGCGGCTGTAATAGTTCCGTGTTAGAGTTAGGTTCGCTGGCTGATAAAAAAATAGTGTGTGTTTTTTGAAGCTTAAACCGCTTTTTGATGGTACGTTTCCCAGCGCAGATACTCTTCGATGGGTCTTCTCCTCGGCGGTTGGGGCGCTCTTGACGGGTAACCGAGGGCAATTATGGCGAAGGGTTCAACGTCTTCGGGGATGTCTACGAGTTCCCTTACGACCTTTTTGTCGAAGACTGAGTCCCAGCAGCTCCCTAAGCCAAGGGCGTGGGCTGCGAGCATCATGTTCTGTATCGCGGCGGAAGCGTCCATTGGTGTGTAAAATTCGCGGGCGTTTTCGTAACCCTTCGTGTACTTTTTCTGGTTTACGCAGACCACCAAAGCTACGGGTGAATCTTTGAGGTAGGGGGCGTAGCCTGATACGGAGGCCATCCTCTCCCTTTTCTCCTTATCCGTTACCACCACAATTTCCACCGGTTGGCGGTTCCCGGCTGAAGGTGCCCACCTCGCCGCCTCCACAATCTTCTCTATCAGTTCTCGGGGAACCTGCTTGTCGGCGTCGTAGTCTCTTACGCTTCTTCTGTTTTTGATCGCTTCAAAAACGTCCATACCGTTATCCCACCCAGGGTAGTTTTACAAATATCTGGTGTACGGGTTTAAATGTTTTTTCGCGGCCAGGAGCACCATGTTGGCTAGCTCTTTGAGGTTTTTAACTGGGTAGCACTCCGCTCCTTCGCGTACGTAGTAGTCTACCACCGAGTCGCCGGTGTTCCAGAACCTTGGATCCTCGGGGTTGAGAATTATGAGCCTCTTCGACATCTTGACCAGCTTGGCTATCTTGCTCGCCGATCTGGGGTACCCTCTCAGGCTTCCGTAGACTTCCCGTGTTCCGAGGTAGTCTCTGCAGTCGCTGAGGATAATCACCGTTGTTTTCTTTGTTATGTGGCCCTGAGTTTTGCGTATGAAGTCTTCGAAGGCTGTCTCCATGTTGCTGCTTCCCTCTCCGCGGTACACGTCCCACCAGTAGCTGATTTCTTGGAACAGGCGCTCAACCATGCCGGTGTCGAGAGCCTTGGTTACCACCCAGCAGTGGTCGGTGAAAATGTAGCCCCTAACGTCGCTGAAGGCCCTCTTTATTCCGAGCATGAGGGTGATGAAGAAATCGGAAATCCACTCACAACTCCCGGAAACATCGCAGAGTAGGACGATTTCGGGCTTCTGAACTTTCCTCATCTTGTACTCCAGCTTCGCCAGCACGCCGCCGTACTCTATTGACTTTCGAATCGACTTGCGAATGTTTATCTTACCCCTGTCTGCCAGCTTCTCTCTGCGTGAGAGCTTTGAAGCCAGCTGCTTTGCCAGCCTCTTTATGGTTTTCTCAACCCTTTCAACATGATTAACCAGGAAAACAAGGTTCCCCGCGTACTTATTGAACTCCAGCTCCTCGAGGTTCTCGAAATCGAGTTTCACGAGTTTGGAGATGAGCTCCTCAAGGGGGTGGTCCTCTCTGAACAGTTCGAGGTACTTTCTCTGCGCTATGCTGAGAACCCTGTCTATTCTCGCAAGGTACTCCTCAAATTCGGCTGCGTCTTCAACAGCCCAACCAGAATAAAGTTTGAGGTACTCCACAAAATTTCTAAGCATCCGCGCGAAAGTATCCGGATCGTGGGTCCTTTGGCGAATCCTCTCCATCAACCGCTCCGCTGCGCCCTCCAAATCGTTCTCATCAATCGCTCTCCCTATCCCCCTGACACCACCGAACCTCGCCAGCACCTCCCTCCACTGCCTCTGCTGGTCGCGGGGTTGAGGCTGCCCCGCGTCGTCCCGTCTCATCCGCTCCTGTCCATCAAGAGTTTGGAAGGGCTGACCCTCTCCGGCTCTTCGCCGCTGAGACTCTGTGCTCTCCTCCAGCAGGTTGCAGAAGTACAGGTCGAATATGTGGTCGAAGTCGGGTCTGTCTATCTCGTCTTTCACGAGGCACGCCGCCAGGCCTTCTCTCATTGTTTCCTTGTCGATTTTTAGGAGTGAGAAGGCTTTGCAGGCGTCGATGGTCTCCGCCAGCCCCACCCTGATGTTTCTCTCGCGGAGAAGCCTAACGAAGCCCTCAATCATTTTCGGAAACCCTTTATCCCTCATGATCGTTGTTTCCGATTCCGAGGAGGTTTTCTACGCCCTTTCTCTTAACAGCATCAATGTCGCTCTTAATCTTTAGGAGGGTTGACAGGAGAGAGTTGACGGTTTCAGCGTCCAGGTCATTCTTTCCTATGGCTAGGAGTGACTTGGCGAAGTCTATCGACTCGGCTATGGAGGGAATCTTCTGCAGCCTCATTTTTCTAAGGTTTTCCACAAAGTCGAGAATGTTGTCCACAAACCTGTCATACATCTGGGGACAATGAAGCAGGATAATCTGTTTTTCAAGCTCCTTGGGAGGATAATCAAGATAGAGGTGTAGGCAGCGTCTCTTGAGCGGCTCGGACAGCTCCCTTGAACTGTTGGAGGTGAGAATCGTAATGAGTTTTTGATTCGGAGGGGCTCTCACCGTTCCGAGTTCGGGGATTGTGATCTGCCGCTCGCCCAGCAGCTCAAGGAGAAAGGCTTCGAACTGTTCGTCAGCCTTATCAATCTCGTCTATGAGGAGCACAGCTTCGGGGGACTTTAGGGCGGTGAGCAGGGGCCTCTCCAGGAGGTACTCCTCGGAAAAGATGGATTCCTCGAGGCCATCGTTGTCTCGAAGGTGGTTCATCTGAATCTTGAGGAGCTGCTTGTGATAGTTCCACTCGTAGATCGACTGCTCGGGGAGAATCCCCTCATAGCACTGAAGCCTTATCAGTGGGAAACCAAACATCCTCGCGGTGCAAACGCCCAAATACGTTTTGCCGCAGCCCGCGGGCCCCTCCACCAGAATCGGCTTGTCGAGCTGAAAAGCGAGGAAAAGGGTGGTGACTATCTTCTGGTTCGGCAAGTATCCAACCTTTATGAGACCTTCCTCAATATCCCTGGGTTTGAGTTTACTCGGATGCTCCAAGAACTCTCTAGGAATAAGACCCGCCATAAAATCCCGCCGTTAAAAACTCCATAAACACGATGACAGTAATTTTAAGGAAAGCTATAAATCTATCTGTAATACGAGAACGTCCTTAAGACCAATAGAGAAAACGAAAAAAGAGCCTCGGAGGAAAGAAACCCTATTATAATGACTTCGCTTTTCCGAGAGAAAGTTCAAGGCTTTCAAGTTTCATACCCGTTTAGATAAAAAAGGAGGGGTGTTATTTTTCAAGCTCGTTGAAAACGAGGGACAGCAGTATGTAGGCTACGAAGAGTAGGATTATTCCGACGATTCCCAGTAAGAATATTCCGCCTATGATGGTCAGTATGCCGGCTGCCAGCATTCAGGTCTGGCTTTGGTGTTCTGTCTCGAATCACAATCACTGTGGTACCTAGAATAGCGTAAACAACCAGTGCTATCAGCGCGAAGGCCGCGAGAGAGACTCCGAAGCCAAAACCCAGAGTGAACTGGGTTAGTGGAAACAGCAACGAGAAGTGGTAATAGAAGAGGAAGGTCCATGGGGAGATTATGGTTTGGGGAAACGCTCCGAGAGGCATTGTAACCGCTAAGAGTCCAAAGCCGAAGATCAGGAAGAGGGAGGCGATGAGACTCATGGTGCTCTGCTCCTGCCTGTAGATTCTGTAGAATCCGTAGCCGAGCATCACGCCACCCGCGGCGAACACCAGGAAGGTTGCAACCGTGAGGCCGAAGATGATAAACAGGTTACTGGTAGAGGAGATATCCACGAGCGCCATCAGATAAAGGGTTTCGAGTGGTAAAACCGGAAGAGTTCCCAGCACGGGAATGTTCAGTTGTGTAACAGAAGCCCAGGCTAATCCTAGCAGATTATGCTCTTTTCCAACGAAGAGGGTTACTAGAAGCCATACTCCGACCATAACGAGGGAGATTATACTTGTTACAGTTCCTATCGTTGCCACTTTGACATTTTTCATTTTATTCCCCTAACGTTCTTTTTTGGTCGAGAACATGTTAACTACAAAATGTAGTTAATACCATTCATTGTAGTTACTTAAATCTTTCCCTCGAAGCAAACAAAAAACAAAACAACACGAAAAGGAAGAGCACTCAGACGCCACAACCTGAACACACAAGAGGAGACTCCCCCAAACTTATCCTCTACAACGAATCGGGGTTTAGAGTACCATTGTGTTTTGAGGTTTTCTACCCTTTGGAAGTGCGAACCCTTTGAGATAAGGGGGCATCTGTTTATCGGGCTACGGCTATTATGCTGTACGCCACGGACATTCTGTGTTTGGCTCTGCAAATCTTTCACCGCACCTCCTGTTCTAACAAAAAATTTTTACCAAGAAGGGAACATAACGAGCTTCAGCGAATCCTAACCAAACATTTATTGACTATAGCGGTAGTTGTTGTCTAAGAGTTAGCCGGAGATATTGCTATGGAGCGTGAAGTCAACGGCAAGGTGATGTCTGCGTCTGAAGCCGTTAACAAGTTTGTTAGCAATGGAAGCCAGCTCTGCATAGGCAACTTTTTGCAGTCCTCACCCTTCGCTCTCATACACGAGATCGTTAGGCAGAGGAAGAGGGAGCTAACCCTGTGGGGCGCGTCGCTCATAGAAGAAGCGGACATACTCCTGGCCGGCGGGTGTTTGAAGAGGATGGTTACCGCCTTTACCTTCAGAGCTGGGGGGTCTGGTTTCCAGACCGAGGTTGAGAGGGCGCTCAGGGAGAAGAGGGTTGAGCTGGAGGACTATTCTAACTTTTCCGTTCTGGCGATGTTGATGGCTGGTGCCATGGGTCAGACCTTCATGCAGGTTCCCATAACTCTAAAGTACACTGATATTTTCCGTAGGAGGAGTTTCATGGGGGAGAACAAGTTTAGGGAGATGACCTGTCCCTTCACGGGGAGGCGGGTGCTCCTTGTCCCGGGCGTTAATCCGGATGTTGCGATTGTCCACGTTCAGAGGGTGGACAGCTGTGGGAACGCCCAGCTCTGGGGGGCTTTGGGAACGGCCAAATGGGCATGTCTTGCCTGCAAGAGGATCATTGTTTCCGCGGAGGAGATAGTGGACAACGAGATTGTCAGGAGCAGTCCCCACCTGACCATAATTCCGGGTTTCCGCGTCAACGCCGTTGTGCCCGAGCCGTGGGGGGCGCACCCGTCTGAGGTTCAGGGATACTACGACATGGATGTCCTCTTCAGGGGGATGTTTCTCGCCATGAACACCAATCCAGAGAGTTTGAGGGCGTTTCTGGACGAGTGGATATACGGTCTTGAGAGCAGGGAGGAGTACATTGAACACTACATTGAGAGATTCGGAGTTGGGTACCTCAACAGGCTGAAGGCGAAACCCTACTACAGCGCTCCCGCCAACTACGGCTCATCGTTTAGGAGAGAACCTTTCTAAGAAGGGTGAGCAGGGTGACGGCTTTGAAGAGAGTGGAGGTTTGTTGGGTTCGGAGGTGAAAAAGGGAGTGAAGTACTCTACGGTGGAGCTAATGGTGTCCTTGGCAGCTAAGCAAATTAGGAACGGGGACCGCGTGATTCTGGGCCAGGGGATTCCGATAGCCGCGGGTGTGCTGGCGAAGATGACTCACGCACCCGGCTGCGTACTCATGACTGAGGGTGGAATCGTGGATTTCGAGCCCTACAAGTCGCCGTTCCACATTGCGGAGAGCACAACCATGAAGGGGTTCAGCTACGCGTGTGACTTGGCGGATGTCTTCACGACGATACTGTTCAGGGGGTACGTTGATCTCTGTTTCCTGGGAGCCGCGCAGGTGGACAGGTACGGCAACATTAACTCGACGGTGGTTGGAGACTATGAGAATCCAAGGCTGAGGCTGCCCGGCGCGGGGGGCGCTGCGGACTTCATTTCCCACGCTAGGAGAACGGTGATCACGCTGCGGGGTGGGGAATTCGTTGAGAAGCTCGATTATTGCTCTTCTCCCGGTTACCTCGACGGGGGTGATACGCGTGAGAAGGCTGGTTTTCCGCCGGGAACCGGGCCTAGTCTCCTGATAAGCAGCCAGGGAGTTTTCGGTTTCGACAAAAAAACCAAGGAGCTGTACCTTAAGGGCTGTTTTCCCGGAGTCGAGGTGGATGACATAAAGGCGAACATCCCGTGGGACCTGAAGATAGCACGCAGACTGGAGAGGGTGGAACCGCCCCCCGAGGAGCATTTGAGAATAATTCGAGAGTTTGAACGTGACCTGATTCTGAGAAAGGGCGAGGACCGCGGTCGGCTTGTGGACAGTTTCGTAAAGTTCATTATGGGGAAGCAGCTAAAAAAGAAGAAATAAAAACAAAATCACTGTGTTTTTAAATGTGTCTCGGGTGATT
>JAUQYY010000071.1 GCA_030587505.1 Candidatus Sigynarchaeota archaeon | reverse complement strand
GGTATTCCTGTTATGCCGGGTATATGTGTTTGGGATTTCCAAACTCTTTCGACACCTCTACCACTTTCCAGTTCCCGCCTTCTTGACGCGTGTCATCGACAACCCGATTCGCAGGAGATTCATTCAAAAGCCTGAGGTGATTGCGAAGAGAATGCATCTCAAGCCGGGAATGATTGTCGTCGAGATAGGACCCGGCATAACAGGAAACTGGTTCGCCTACCAGCTGAACTTCGTAAAAAAACTGAGTCAATATTTGGTATCCGGCTGTAAAAAGATGGGGGGGTTGTCGGTCTAGCGTTTCTTTCTGAGAACTGCGAGTGAAAGGATTACCGCGGCCGCAACCACCACGACTCCGGCGACTCCGTAGAGGAGAAGGGGCTGCTGAGCGTATGTGGGGAAAAACACTATGAGGAGAACCAGAAACACGGGCATAAGTTCACACCACGGAGATAGGGGGCCTGTTCTCGTGTAGAACTTGGCATTCTCTGTGAAGTTTTTGCCCTCTTGGTGGCCCTCGAAAGCTTCCACCCTTATTTTCTCGTCTCCCACGACCCTGGCTATGAGGGTGTACTTTGTGCCGTTGATCTCGTCCGGGTAGTCTCCGACGAGGAGGTAGGTTACCGTGCCGTTCTCAGCCGAAACGTTCATCGGATCAGGCCCGGTTGCGTTGAACACTCCCACCGGGAGGGGTGACAGGACGGTTCCGCCTATGGAGACCACGATCTGTGAGGTGTTGATCCAGTGGTAGACGATGGCGAGGTGGTTGTTGTAGTTCCAGACGCAGGGTTCGCCGCCCTCCAGGAACCAGTTACCCGAGAGCCTGCCGAGCATGTCGAAGTCTATCTTACCGCCCCTAGGCTCATCGGTCCTCTTGACCTTCTGGAAGGCTTCATTTTTCAGGCTGTCTGTGAGGTAGTCGAGCGGACACACCGCGTAAGCCGTCCTCGGCGGGTATGTTTCTGGGTGGATGAATTTCGGTGGGCCCTTCCAGTTAACTACCAGCCAGGCGAGTGTGTATTCTTCTGGACGCACTTTCGCTTTTCCGAATACTTCGCCAGCCTCAACGGGTAAGCCGACTGGAACCCACTCCTGACTGTTTGGCATCAGATCACCAGCTTTATCCAGAATTGACTCGTTTAGGTCTGAGAGGTGGTAGAAAATGCTCTCAAAAGTATTTGTGTGAGTTATGCGTACATCATAGTCGTCGTATTCAACGTTTCCCACCGTGTACGGATTATACTTGATTCCTGTTATCACCCCTGCGGCTGGCGCTCTCACGTCATAAATCTCGCTTCCCGTCTCGTTTATTAATACAAAGTTTAGGAACTCCGAAGGGAAGGTGTGACCGGGAGGATTCAGGTTCCCCAGCGGGATTATTTCTGAGTATGCATTACTCTCCAGGGGGATGCATGTGAAGGTAACAGGAGTCGATTTAGAATGTTTAACAACCGTTGGCCGGTTTGCATTCAATAAGTGAGCTCCTCTAAGGCATCCAGCAGCAGAAACCAAGCCGATCAAAACAACACTTACGATGAGTACTGTCCACACACGTCTGTTCCAACGCATTCTCATCATTCTCTTTCGCTGCATTCTTTGATGAGTTCTTGAACTTCTTGGCTTCGCATGATTCTACTGTCCGCTTTACTATTGATTGCTCCTAGAATTAGTTTCGCATCTTCCTTATTCTGTTCAGAAATTCTTTTCAGCGTCCAGCACACCTCGAAGTTGAGGCTTTCATCTTCCTCTGAGAGGAGATCGACCAGTTGGGGAATTAGTTTGGAAACGCCTGCATATTCTGCTAGAACACGAATACAGTAAAGTGCATCGTATTGCACTTTATGTGGGTAGTATTCCCCAAACAGCCCGTCGTAGTGATATGTGTAGCTGTGGTCGGAGAGGGCTAATTTGCTTGCCACCCGGATTATCTCGTCTAGCTGGCTTTTTTTCGTTAGAATTTTCTCCAATTTCTCCAGAACATCGTTGGGGATGTGAAGGATATCCGTTGCTGCCGCATCGCCTGAAGAAAAACCAGCTAAAAATTTCAAGGCTTCCACTCTGATTATGGGGTCTCGATGTTTCAGCATCAGGTTGCTTATGCTGCTCCAATCGTCTTCGTTAAGGAAATGCATTAGTAGTGAGTCCACTATGTATTTTTTCAAATGCCACTCTGGTGGGTGGTTTCGTATAATGTTTATGAATTCTTCTATCACTGTACGGTAGCGTCCTTTGATTTCGTTTAGTTCTTCGATTACTATTTTTAATTTCTTTCTTCTCTCTTTTTCACTAATCTCATTGGGGTAGGGGTATGTGTCTTCTAGGAATGCGTCTCTGAGTTTACCGAGTGGTTGTGGAAAAGTTCCGGGAATCTTGTTTATAATACCTTCCAAAAAACGTATCACGGTTAGGGGAGGATAGCGTCGAATTGACACATCATTTGAAGTGGGGTCCATGAAGTGTTCCCCCTCATCCACGAAGTGGTTGAAGTAGTAGTAGGTTCCATACTTTGGACATTTAAGCAATTCCACTGTGTTCGAAGAGTACTCATGTTCGGGTTCTAAATCAAATGAAAGAACAGTAGACAACTTCTTAAGCTCTTTTGGTATTTCCTCCACAAGGTCAAGATCCAAATCCAATTTTAGGGGAAGCTTTCTGCACAAAGCACAATCCACTATCGAACAATACCGAGAATCAGCCATAAATATACACCAAACAAAGCTTCTCGCAAACCCACCATCACTGTATATATATCACCCAAAACTTTCTTGATAAAGATTTCCCAGCCCTCGACTCACTATGAAAAACCGAAACTCCCTCCCATATAACAATTCCTTATACCCTATAAAAAGCGGGCTTGTAATTGTTGCGGGAAATCCAGTACAAGCTGCGATTCGAACATGGAGTTAGTTTGAACACTAACCCTTTTCTTCTATGCTTAGCTTCCGTTGATTCAGCTTGCCACCGGATAACGCAGCTTCAACGCATCCATATCATTCTGTTTTGTTTTTTTGGAGAAATCCGATGCGGCGCCCTACAAGCAAAAAGCGGCATTCTTAAACTCAATATTTTTACTATCTTTTGTTGGAAGCGAATTAACCACTCGAACACAGGTATGTAGGTGGAGGACCCGAACCAGTGGATTGTGAAGCAGATAGATGTCCCCTGACTAGATTATAAAAGCAGAAAACAAGTCATACCTTTCTTCGGTTCTTCTCTTTTCGTGATTTTCTAATAATTGCCAGTAAAAAAGGGGGAGGTGTAGAAATGTCCGGCCTCACTTTTAATGCTCCAAATAGGAAAAAGAAGCCCTAAAATCACTCCTTTCATTAGCGAGGTGAGCAGTTCCGCATGATGAACCAACTAGGACACTGAATAATTAATGTGGAAAAGGACCAAAGGGGTTTCATGCGTCTGGAAAGATTACCCCTGTTCCTCCTCTTGGGTCTCCGAGGATGATTGCTTCCGCTTCGCACATGTCCCAGCACGCCCCGCACTCGGAGCAGTCCCTGTAGTTGACCGGCTTGTAAATGTCTCCCACCTTTTGCCACACGCTTTGGGGGCATATGTCCGCACAGTTTCCGCAGGCTACACACTTTTCCTCGATTACCCTAATAAACCGTGAGGGATCCTCCTCGGCGTGCTTTAGCGGAAATTTGTCCTTTATCTCCATCCTTTCTCTCACCCCTTCGTGCGTGCCGCCTCCACGTCAGGCAGTCCAAGGACTTCTAGGCGTATTAGTAGCTTGGCGGCTCTTTCCAGCTTTTTCATATCGTTTTCCTTTACCCCGTCCTTCAGCATGAATGGAACCGGGCTCGCGTACCAGTGGCTCGCGGCAATCATCGTGTTTATGATTTCCTCCTGAGGCCTCTTCAAAAGGTAATCTTTGAGCGTCTGCCCGTATATGCGCATGGTCCTAAACAGGGGGTCGCTCTTCCACCGTTTCTCGTAGTTTGCAAGGGTTTCCTCGGATGCGTCCCCGCTCGAAACAGCTTCGGCGGCGGTGTCCGCGGCGTACCTACCAGACATGAACGCGAACGCCATTCCCTCACCTATGAAGGGCTGGACGAAACCGGCTGCGTGCCCTGTAACCAGCAGCCCAGGAGCGTATGTTTTTTCGATGAGTTTCTCTGGGTCGGTTCTGATTCCCCAGGACCTTATTTTCCCTCCCTCGAGCTTCTCCTTGACTATGGGATCGTTCAGAAACTCTCGGACCTGCTGCCTAATGTTGAGACCCGGAGTCATGTAGCCTCCGCCTACCCCAACGGTCACCCCGTCTCTCATTGGGAAAATCCAGTTGAGACAGTAGTTGGATCCGCCGATTGTGAGGTACCATTCGCACAGCCGTCTGAACCTTTCCTCAACAACTTTTTCTGGAAGCTCCACGAAGGCGGTGGCGTATAGGACATTGTCTGTTCCGGCTCTTCTTCCGAGGAGGCCGGCTTTTCGGGCGACTATGGAGTGGGCTCCCCCGGCGTCTATGACCACGTCGGCGAGGATTTTTTCTCCCTTGTCTGTTGCGACACCGATTATTCTGTCGTTGTCCTTGATGATGTCTGTTACGGTTGTGGCGGTTCTCAGCTCGGATCCGGCTTCGCATGCTAGCTGGGCGTGCCAGGGGTCGAACTTTGTTCTGTGAATTGTGTACATTCCGTAGCCGCCCATACCGGTTTCAAACATGCAGTATTTCCCATTTTTGTGGATGTAGTAGACACGAGAACCCGGGGACTTCACCTCTATGGGTCCGTCCAGCACGTAGGGAGCGTACACTACTCCTGTGGCTGTTATCGCGCTGCCGCAGGCGTTCTTGGTTCCAGGGGTCTTCGCCTTCTCGAGCTGAACAACCTTTAGTCCAAGCTCAGCACATCTCTTAGCGGCGGCGGAGCCCGCTATTCCGCCACCGACAACAATAACATCATACTTATCCATTGGTATTCCCTCTTTCCCCGCCTCTTTCTAGCTGAGAATATAAATAATTAATGTTACGGCGGAGGGAAAACTTCACTGTTTTTAGAATTTCACTCACAAAATTCGAAAACAGTTCTTCGAGCCGGAAACCAATCCAAGCGTATGGGAGTTTCTTCATTCTCTAACAGTGTTAAAACGTTTGGGCAAAGAATCCGGCGAAGGACAGAGTAAAAAAAGAGAGGGGTATTGATTATGATCCGTAGATGGATTCGCGGGCGG
>JAUQYY010000062.1 GCA_030587505.1 Candidatus Sigynarchaeota archaeon | reverse complement strand
ACAATAGCGTTCATCAACGCCTACATGCTCATTCTCAGCGGCGCCGCCGACGTGGTGGCCGTCGAGTTACAGTCCAAAATCGCCACCGACGTTGTTAACTACCCCGAGGTTCTGCTCGCCTCGGAGGACGTCGCCAAGAGGATTACCGATACGCCGGTGTGGATTGACGGTGTCGGCATGTGTATTGACAGCCAGTACTGGATGAACAGGGATCTCGCCTTCCCCTACTACGTGTACCTCGCTGCCCAGCAGGCCTACAGGATGGCGGGGATAAGCAACCCGCTCAAGGACATTGATGTCTGGGAGCCCTACGACCCCTTCGATTACAAGGAGTTGCATCACTTGGATGGATTAATGGGAAGGAAGGGCTTTGCTCCGAAGCTCCTTGCTGAGGGACAGCTCGCTAGGGACGGTGGCTACCCGTCGTGTCCCTCGGGAGGACTTTAGGGCGTGGGTAACCCCATAGCCGCTGCGGGAACGATGAAGGTTTGTGAACTGTACTGGCAGCTGAGCAACCAGGCGGGGAAGAGGCAGATTGACAACGCCAAAACTGGGATAGCGCAGGCTTGGGGTGACCTGATGCAGGTGGCGACTGTTGTTGTTTGCAGAACGTGATGGAGGAATGATGGTATGAGTGGTGAAGGCGTTAAGGTTGTGGCTATGGTCGACCAGCTAGAGAGGTTTCTTAAGCATCTACCACCAGACCTCAGAAAACACTACGAGAAGATGGAGATAACCAAGTCCCCAACAAAGAAGGCGCAGATGGAGAAGGACCTCAGAGAGAAGGGGCTCATGACGCAGATACCCAACTGGAAGCTCGACGACGGAATATACCTTGGCAACTACCGGCTGATGTTCAACTATTCTAGAACCGCGGGCTACGCCATAGGAACCTTCCTAAACGGGTTGAAGGAGGGCAAAATCCTGGGCAGGAAGTGCAACGTGTGCGGCAGAATCCTTGTTCCCCCGAGGCTCTTCTGCGAGTGGTGCTTCAGGGACACTGACAGCTGGGTCGAGGTGGCGGACACGGGTGTGGTTGGCACCTACTCGGTCTCCTACATTACAACCGACCCCAAGGTGAGACTCGAAAAGCCGGTGATAAGCGGGGTCGTGTGGCTCGACGGAACAAAGCTCGAAACGCCGGCTTCAAAGACGGTGAGACACTGGGGAGGCTTCATGCACTACTTTGACGAGGTGACACCGGAGGAAATCAAGATAGGGATGAGGGTGAAGGCTGTCTGGGAGCCCCCCGAGAAGAGAAGGGGCTCAATACTGGACATAAAGTACTTCAAACCCATCTAGAGGTGAAAGAGTGATGGCTGAACCGAACAAGCCCCCCTACACCGGGGTTAACATACTCCACTGGAACGAGAGCAACATAGACAACTACTACGAGTACCCATCCGGGTTCGCGGGCTCCAAGTTCTTCCACGAGCTGAAGGAGAACGGGAAGATCGTCGCCAGCAGGTGTAAGAAGTGTGGAAAAACGGAGCTGCGACCCAAAGCCTTCTGCATCGACTGCTTCGACACCGAAATCGAGTACGTTGAGGTGGAGCTGCCAGGATACATCTACACGTACAGCGTGTCGTACTTCGACCTGGACGGCTCTAAGCTTGAGAAGCCGATAATCTGGGCCCTTATAACATTCGAGGAAGTGGAAGGCGGGATAATACACAGAATCGAGGAAGTCGACCCGGACTACGTCTGCATCGGAATGGACGTCGTACCCGAGTTTAGACCCAAGGAAGACAGAACCGGAAGCATGCTGGACATCAAATACTTCAAACCAACAAGCTAGAATCCACTTTCTCTATATTCTATTTTTTAGTAACTTTTGGACGTAGAATTTTAAAGCACTGGCATATCCGTTATTTCTTGAGAGAATTTTTAAAGTGTTAGTGGTACACCTTTTTGTTGAGAGATTCCACAGGGGCCTGTTGAAGCAAATGGAGATTATAGCCTGCGTTGAGGAGACCGAGAGCGGGTTTAGGGTGTTCCCAATGGAGCGGGAGGAAGCCCACAGGAGAGGACAGAAGCACCTTGTTGTGAGAATCCTGGGGTTCAACAGGGACGGCTTGCTTCTCGTCCAGAAAAGGGCGCTCACCAAAAAGAGTCACCCCGGAATGTACACGGACAGTGCAAGCGGACATGTCCTCTACGAGGAAAACTTCGGCTTCAACTCCATCCTAAAGAGCGCAGAAAGAGAACTCTTGGAAGAAATGGGAGTAAAAGGAGTACTGAAACCCTACATAGAGATGAAACTGGACCAGGAAGACCTGGAACTAAACTATGTTTTCCTCGCACTCCTAAAAGGGGAACCGAGATTCAACGATGAGGTTGACGCTGAGGGAAGTGGGTTCAGAACCGTGGAGCAGCTCAAAGAAATGCTCAAAAAGGAGAAGTTCGTCGCCTTTGCAAAGCAACTCTGGGAAAAATTCCTAGCGGACTACCCTTCAACAGAAGCGGTGAAAAAACTTGCAGAATCCATGGAACACCAAACCACGCTCGAGAACAGTGAATAGCACCCAAGACGTATCAAAAAACCGGTGAAGAAAACATTCGCCCCGAAGACACACAGCGGAAAGAACTTCTTCCGAAACCTCATTTAAAGACACCAATCCAAGAACAAAGAATGTCAACATCTCAACCCTTATATACCGCCGAGACAACGAATTAACCAGAAACCCTACAAACGACGATGTGAGTGAGATGGAGAAGATGTATGATGAGTACGCGGACGTCTTCACGTGTGTGAAATGCAGAAACCCCAGAGTGGCAAAAATCGCAAGAGTTGTGAAGGACTACGTCATCGTCACAGGCAAGTGCCTCAAAGGGCACAGCTTCAAGCTAAAACTACCCCTCATGGATGAGCACAAGTGGATGGGCTACCTTGAAAACAGCATCTTCAAGTGTAAGTGTGGAATGCCACTCAGCGAGCACAAGGTGAAAGAGGGCAGAAAGAAAACCACGCTCATACTAAAATGCCCAACACACAAACAGACAAGAACAGTAGACACGATACTATGGAACACCATTAAAGCAGACAGAGAAACACAGGAAACACTACGCCATCCCAAACCCTACAAACCGGCACCAGAACCTGAACAAGAGAAAGAAACAATTAAAATCGAAAAGAAAAACCCGCACAAACCGCAAAAATGGCAAGTAAAATAAAACCAATACGACAGGCAAACACCTTTAGAACATGGGAACGGCGTGGAAACCTCCCATGAAACACCTTCCTGAAGATAAAACAAAGACCAAAAAATCACCCGCTTCTTTTTCATAGAGGAAACAGCTGCATAATACGATTTTTGAAGGTATCTTTTTATATACATTATTCCATTCCTTCATATGGTTGCGTTTATCATGCTTTTTGGAGGTGCCAAGAATTAAAGATTTGATAAGCAGGGAAAAGGGAAAAAAGGTCGTAATGCTTGGAAACGAAGCCATGGCCCGAGGAGCACTAGAAGCCGGAATAGGATTCGCAAGCACCTATCCAGGAACACCCGCAAGCGAGGTCGGAGACGCACTCGCCGAAGTAGCCAAGGAATTGCCGGGACTAGTGTTCCAGTACTCGACAAACGAGTACGTCGCGCTGGAAAACGCGATTGGAGCAAGCTGGTCAGGCGTAAGATCACTCTGCACTTTCAAGATGGTGGGCATGAACGTTGCGGCCGACCCCATGTTTACGCTTGCTTATTCTGGTGTCACGCCAACCGGGGGCCTCGTCATAATTAATGGTGGTGACCCGAGCGCCCTGTCCAGTACGAACGAACAGGATAACAGGTACTACGGGTTGCACGCTCGTATCCCGGTTGTTGAGCCTTCGAGCACTCAGGA
>JAUQYY010000052.1 GCA_030587505.1 Candidatus Sigynarchaeota archaeon | reverse complement strand
CCTTCTTCACGATCTCTTCACCCTTCTGATCTAGAAAAATAAGAAACGCGGAACACGAGAGACAGCAATCATAAGCCCGTTTAACCATTTCCAAAAGGTTAAGATTCTTCGGGTCAATTTCGGACACGTTTCCTTTCCTCCAATTATTTTTATTAAGTTCTTATCATGGGATGATAATTTATTTTTCTTGGTTTCTCTCTTGGTGCCCTCATTTTTGAGGGCAGCTTTTCTCGTGCTATAAGTGCTGCCCCTAACGCTCCGATTATCTGGGGCTCCTCAGGAACCCATATTTTTGTTTTGAGCCTCTTTTCCAGCAGTTTCACAAGTCCACTGTTCTTTGCCACCCCTCCAGTCATCATAACATCCTCTCTTAGACCAATCCTGTTTACCATGGATGCTATCCGATCAGCTATGGAGTGGCACAGTCCCGCTGCGATGTCCTCTCTTCTTTCTCCCTTAGCTATTAAGGACACCACCTCTGATTCAGCGAAAACGGTGCACATACTGGAAATTTTTGAAGGCTTCGTCGAGTTGAGAGCCGCTTTGGACATCGAGTTGTAGCTCATTTCGAGTGCCCTAGCCATCACTTCGATGAATCTTCCGGTTCCTGCAGCACACCTATCATTCATCTGAAAGTCAATAACCTGACCATCATCGCTTATCGAGATAACCTTACTGTCTTGACCTCCAACATCAATTACCGTGCGCGTATCAGTGTTGCTAAAGAAGGCCCCTCTAGCGTGACATGTTATTTCAGTTATTCGAGAATCAGCGTAGGGCGCATTTATTCGCCCATAACCGGTTGCCACGGTGTATCCGATATCATCCATACTGATGCCCGCTTTTAAGCAAGCCTTGGCAACAGCTTTTTTACCCGAATTCTGGGGATTAACCCCCGTGGGAAGTATTGCATACCCTACGATTTTAGAATCGTCGAGTACCAATGCTTTGGTCGAAACTGAACCCATATCAAGTCCAAGCGCTATAGGATCCATAGCTACCACCTGATAATAGAGATTTTACTTCTTGAGCATCTCAAGGAATGCTTCTATCCTTGTGGTGAGTTGCCCAGTGTCCTCTCCGCTGTAGTCTGTCTCAATTGTTAGCATTGGTATGCCCTGCTCTTTGAGTGCACTCTCCACTTTCTTTGCTTCGATATTGTAGCCGTGGCAGGTCTGCAGAGAGTAGTGAATGACTCCGTCCACTTTGAAATCTTTCGCCAGTTGAATATTGTCTTTGATTCTTCCATCGTTTGGAGTGAAGCATGAGCAGTGAATGTTCAGATAAGCATCGGCGATTGATTTTATTAATCCGTCCACACTATCGGAAGAGTTGTCTATCTGACCCATGCTGATATATCTTGTTCCCACACAGGATTCTTCTACCACAATTACCGCCCCGCTATTTTCCACTATGTTGTGCAGTTTCCAGTTTGGAATAGCCATAGGACATCCTGAGATCATAATTCTGGGAGCCTCTGCGTCAACTACACCTTCACCCTTCCTGATTCTTTCCTCAAGCTCTTCTACCAGTTCGGTTGTTTTTTGAGTAAAGCGTTGAGGGTCGTCATAGAAGGCGATTTGAAAAACGAGCAGAGAATCCTTCCCGCTTATTGGTGGAGGTGATGCTTTTCTGGTGTTGACGAGTCTCTCGAGTATCGCTCTTTTAGCATTCACCGTCTCGATGGATTTCTTAAGCCCTTCGGAGGTAATCTTGCTACCAGTAAGTTCTTCGAGTTTGGATTTAAGCGTATTCAGCTCCTCAAAAAAGAGTTTTCTGGCCTGTTCTGTTTCCGGTTTTTGAGGCACCTCAACGGTGTGTAGGGGTACAAGCTCGCCTAATAGTTCAAACATCTTCTTTTTCCCGTCGCAGGTGGTCTCTCCCACCAAAAGGTCGGCGGCTTGAAAGTACGGGCAAACTCTAGCAACCTTGAACCCGTAGGAAGCTTTGATGAGAGGACAAATATTTCTGGGCAAAACCGCCTCAGCGTCCTGATCTGCGAAATTTGAACCACCGCAGAGCCCTACAAGCACAGCACCCGAAGCTAGCACAAGTTCCTCTGGAACGTACAGGCAGAAGTATGCTACCACCTTGTTCCCTTTCTTTCGGAAGTCACAGAGCTCCTTTATCCTTAATCCGTGTACTTCCGAGATAACGTAGTCGTAATACTCCATCCCTTTAGGCCTGTTTTTCTGTAGGAGATATACGTTTGTATACAATTGAGAAAGCCCGCCTAGAAGTTGGTCATGCCTTTCCAGATCAATATCTAGTTCTTCCCACATTTTTTTGTAGTCTTCCGACACAACGTTCTACCTCCATTTTCTAGGTGCACGGAAAAAATTATTATTAGATTTATTAATAACTATTATCAAAAAAACTAATATTTAAAGATTACCTCATTACTAGGAAGGCGGTGGCAGTAATCTATTATCTGTTATTAACTTTTCTAGTGCAACCTCTAAACCCACGATTCACCGAATAACGAGTCCCCAGATACCCTCCACAAAAGACACCAGTCGTAAGCCCAACAACCATCTCCAAAAGGTTCAGAATCTTCGGGTCGATTTAAAACATGTTCCACTCATCCTCAGAAAATAACTTAATCCCCTACTCTTCTGCTTCTGTCGGGTTTGTAATAATCTCTGGAATGGATTTTGATTCCTCTTGTTCATTGTTTACACTTTCTCTTTTTTTGCGATAATGATCTTTGCGTCCAGTGTGTCTCCCAATTTTGAGAGAGGATACCCGGCAAAATGAGACGCATCTACAATTTTCACTATTGAAAAATACTTTTCCAGCAATTCGATGTACTCCTCGAATGTTAAATCTCCCTCAAAACTGTAAATCCTCTTTCTCTTCTTTACACCCTCCCAAACCATCAAACTCCACTCGATATCAAGCAGAGGATCCTTTGAATCCTCCCCCTTGTGGTAGAATACGTGCTTGTTGATAAAAACTCCGCCATCATTCAAACTTGAGTGTATCTTTGGAACGAGACTGGGATTCCTCCCACCGGGGTTGTAAGCGAAGAATACGATATCGTATCCCTTACCTATATCATCTGTGAAAAAGTTTCCTGGAATGACCTCAACCCTCTCCGCATCAAATTTTTTGATGTATTCTTTCGTACGCTCAATAACCTTTGGAAAATCGAACACGTACGCCTTCAGATTCGGATTCCACTTAGTGAATGCCATGGAGTAAAAACCGTGTCCTCCTCCTAGATCAAGAAGTTTCCTAGCTCTTCCAAACTCTGGGAGTTCTACAATGATCTTTACAGTCCTCTGAAGCTCTCCACACAAAGCCTCAGATGAAAGCGAATTAATGTGATTCTCAAAGAATTTCTCCTCACTCACCGTGATTGGCCCGTTTTTGAGTATCTCACTCAATTTCTCCCACAGCTCAAAGTAGTTTCTTATATCATCAAGCACGTGCTGCTGGTAGAGGGGAGACCCCGCCCTCAAGTAAGCATCGCTTATTTCCGTATTTTTGTAAAATCCGTTTTCCTCCTTTAGAAGACTAAGATTAGCTAAGACTTTGCAGATACTGTGTATGAGGTCTGGGTCTACTTCCAAATTCTTACAGAGATCGTTTATTGTCTTCTTCTTGCTGAGATGATCAAAAATTCTCATTTTCGTTGCTGTGTGAAGAATGCAAAAAATTTTGAAGCTCTTTGAGCAGCTATTTAGGATGTTATACAGAGGTTCGACGCTTATAGAAGGTGGGTTGAGAAGGAAGCTTTCCAAAGCCTTTCTTTTCATTTTGCCATTCATCATCAACGCTTCCCCTTTAAATTTAATTCTCAGAACTGAGGTTACCAAAAAGGGTGAAGAGCAGCAAGAGTAGATTATGTTTAATGTAATGTTTACCCTTCCAGTGTTTCCTCGATTTCTCCCTCGATTTCCAGGAATGCCTTCCTTAATTTTTCGAGTTCTTCTTCCGTTGCTTTCCAGTATCCTCGTTTGTTTGCTTCAAACAATCTGTTAATAATCTCTGCAGTCGCCCAGCGGTTGTTCTCTGTTAGACGCTTCCTCATCTCCTCATCGAAGATGTACCGCTCAGCTATGTTGCTCCAAACCCAGTTGTCAACTGCACCTGTTGTTGCAGCCAAACCCAGTACATATTCAACTCTATCAGCGATTTTTTGAACACCGTGGTAATCGTGTACAAGCATTCCGTCAATCCATTTGGGGTTTAATATTCTGGTTCTCACTCCTCTCTCCACGAATTTAGAGACGTTATCGGTTTGTATAATCTCTTTCGTTGTATCACTTATCAGCATCTCCGGCTTGTCGCCCTTAACAACCTCCACCGCCTTTGACAAGCCGCCAAAGAATTCGTAGTAGTGGTCCAGGTCTGTTATTTCAAATTCGTTCGTGTCTCTTATTTGGTGCACCATATCAACACTCTTTAGGAGCTCTCTAAAGATCTCCGATGAAACCTTAGCGTGGAAGTTCTCACCGTACGCGTATTGCATACTTTCGAGATAGGCTTGAGCTAACTGGCTTTCGTCCTCCCAGTTGGAGGTCTCAATCAGGGCACGTACAGAAGTAGCGTACTCACTGGAACTTGGACCAAACACTCTCAGAATCGAGAGCCTATCCCTCTCCACATCACTAACGCCACTCAGACCTTTAGCTATTTCTCCAGAGTGCCGCTTCACATAATTCTGGTTCGGAGACTCATTTTGAGAGGCAACAAGCCTGAAGGCTCTATCTAACAGCAGTATCAAATTAGGGAAAGTGTCTCTGAATATCCCACAGATAGTTACAACAACGTCTATTCTAGGTCTGTTAAGCTCGTTTAACGGTACCAACTCCAAATCAGTAACCCAAGGCCCTCTTTTTCTGACAGGTCTTACACCAATGTAGTGTAGTATCTGGCCAATTGTCTCACCCCTGGTTTTCATTGTCTCAAATCCCCAGAGAACAACACTCACAGTTTCTGGATACTTCCCATGCTTCTTGAAGTATTGCTGAAGAGTCACCTCCGCAATCCTTTTACCCCTCTCATAAGCAGAACTACTGGGAACCAGCCTCGCGTCAAACCCGTACTGGTTTGAGCCAGTTGGAAACACCTCAGGTGTCCTTATCGGGTCTCCACCAATATTGGGTTGTATCCACTTCCCATCCAACGCCTTTAGAATACTTCCCATTTCGTCGCTTTTTTCAATATTATTTGACAGTGTGTAGACAAAATCCACAATCTGATTGAAATCCTCCCTAAGATTCTTAGGCACACTGGAGAAAATCGATTCGTCTCTCGGATTGTCTAAAATCTTTGATATAATTTCTCGAGCCTGCTCCTCAATCTCGCTCAAAATCATGGAGTGTGTTTTACCATCCACAACTTCAGACGGATTCTGTAACAAGTCCTCGTAACTTAGACCTCTCGCCTCCGCGAGAATTCTGTGGAGAGACTTTACCTCTCTATCGTACCTCGTCACATAGGTAATGTAGTTCACCACATCCTCCCGAGAGTACTTGGCCCCCAAGACGTGCAATCCCTTGGGGATTATTGATCTTTCCATATCTGTGAGTTCTCTGTGCAGCTCCTCAATGCTACTCGCCTTAAAGTTCAGCATCTTAGCCTTTTCGAGGGCCTCTTTTCTAACCAGTTCAGCTCGGGGAGGATCCAACACCTTTGCCTCACTGTACTCTTCCACCAAATCCTCAAGCTCTCTTAATTCTTCGTATAGATCCGAAGTAGTAAACGGTGGTGTTTTGTGATTCACAATAACAGCATAACTTCTTCTCTTTGCAATAGTTGCTTCTGATGTATTAGTCACCCAGTAAACATATATGTTCGGTAGATTGCCAATTAGTGCATCCGGAAAACAATCTTTTGATAGCCCCACCTCTTTCCCTTTCAAAAACTCGAGAGTCCCGTGGGTCCCCATGTGTATAACAGCATCAGCCTTAAACTCCTCCTCTAACCACCTGTAGAACGCCACATACTGGTGATGAGGCGGTATGGTTATGTCATGATACGCTTTCTCGGGATTTTCATGCACCCCCCGTGATGGTTGTAAACCGATGAAGACGTTTCCCAGGATTATTCCCGGTATCATCACTCCATGAGCAACCATAACATTACCCGGGGGGTCACCCCACTCAGAGCGTATGTCTTCCCTAATCTTCTCAGGCAGCGAGTCAAACCATGTTAAGTAGGTTTCAGTTGGAATCACTACACCCTTGAATTTTTCCTTCGAAATCCATTGAGGCGAGTTTATCAAGTTTCTCTCCTCAAATATATCAACAATTTTTCCATCCGGTATCGTCACATTGTAACCAGCCCTTTTCATTTCTTTCAGAAGTTTCTCTATGCTTCCAAAAACATCAAGATAGCTTGCGTTTCCCAAGTTGCTTTCGCCGGGAGGATAGTTATAAATAACTATAGCCACCCGTTTCTCCGCGTTTTTCTTCCTTTTCAGCTTAAGCCAGTTAAGTACCCGGTTCACACACCTATCAACTCTGTCTTCAATAACACTCATCTCCCTTATCGTACCCAAATCTTCGCTGAAACCGGAATCAGTTAATCCCCCTACGACAACTGGCTCTATACAACCATCCAGTTCTGGACGCATAACGTTTACAACAACCTCCATGGGCATAAGACCCGCCTTCGAGTCCTCCCACCTTCTTATCTCTCCAAGATAGCTCGGGGTTGAAAGAAAAATCGGAACATCAAGCCTCTCAAGAATGTCCAACATAACACGCGGGTCTTCACCCAGA
>JAUQYY010000102.1 GCA_030587505.1 Candidatus Sigynarchaeota archaeon | reverse complement strand
TACCAGCAAAACTCCTATCGCCGGTGTCTATAATTTTCGAGAATTCGGTTTGAAAGTCTTTATATTCTCTGCCGAGCGATTTCATGTGCGATTCTAAGTGCTTGTCAACGGATAGTTTAACTCCATCAATTATCGACGACGCCCGATTATAACCAGTGCTAACTAGTTCTGTTAATTTCTCGGAGATCGACGCTACATCCTATTCGTGGTCGCTATACAATTTGTTTATTGTTTTGCTAGTTACTCGATGGAAATCGGAAAGAGTCTTTGCGCTCCCTACCGAATTCTCCAAAATGGCTTGTTTGATGCTGTTGTGAAGTAGGTTTAGATTTTCCTCTCTAAACTTCACTTGATTCTGAAGCGTCCTATCCACAGAGGCCAGAAGCTCCTCCAAATCCGTGGCGAAATCGTTTTGATGGTTACTCAAAACGGAGAGAGTCTTGTTTTTAGCTTCATTTGCGAGCTCACCAAATTTCACCAAACTCCTTTCGAGGAGTTCAGTGTTTTTAGCCTCCAGCTGGTTTAAGCTATCCGAAAGATTCTTTGACGTGTTGGACAGGTTTTTCTGAATGCCCCTCTTCAATTTCTGTACATTATCGACCGTGTACTTGAAACCGTTGTCGATTTTCTCCTCAAGTTCCTTTTGCCTTAATTCTCTTTCCCTTTCTCCCTTCTCAATATTCTGGTCTAAGATACTGTGCAGGTGAGTCTCGTACTCTTGAATTTGAGTTTTGAGGAGTTCGTACTGTTTTTCGAGAGACTCCGAAATCTCTTTTACCCTTTTTTCTGCTTCAATTCCCAGAGCTTCGGACGTTTGTAGGGAAAATTGCTCAAGATTTTTAACCGTCGCCTTGTTTTCGTCGCTAATTTTCGCAAACTCTACATCGATTACATTCTTTACGTCGCTCTTCCACATATTTATCGAATTCGCTAGCCCCTCCAGGGTCTCCTTAAACTTTTGGTCTATGGTTTTTCTAAAGTTTTCAGCCTCTTTTCTGAATTCTTCGAGCGTCTTCTCGAGTTTCTTGAAAGGAGGGGCTATGAAGTATCTCGCCGCCACTCCTGGTATTCTTCTCACGATTCTTTCGTTTTCAAGTTTTTCAAGCAGTGATTCCACCTTATCGATTGGAAAGTTGAGATGTACGCTTAATTCTCCAGGGGTCAGGGCACCGTTGATTAAAATGGCTTCGTATATTTTGGCTTCCTCCTTGCTTAAACCAATGGTTTCCATAATTGTTTGAGTTGTTGATGACGCCATTTCCAAAACCTCCTACCAAGCGTTTTAAACGCGTTTGGAACATTTATTTAAACTCTAATGAGTGGCATGTTGTGAAAGCATAGAGAAGAAGTTTCATTCCGCCGATGACGGATTAATTTCCTTTCTGAGATTAATTATTGTGTTAAACATCTCGTGTATTTTTCTGAATGTTAGATTACTTTTCTGATGAACTGTTGGGGCTTTTATTTCAAGTACTAAATTGATCTTACTATCTGAAAGATTTTCGAAAACATAATCGGTGCTACGCAGGAATCTTTCCTTATAACCTTTTAATAACTCTTCTATGTCCTCCACATCCTTATTCTCAGAATTTTTGATTGGAAGGGACACATCCAAGTAGTAGAGTCCGTCGAACTCCTCTCTCAGCTCCAAATCCAACCCGTATCTTTCCTTGTAAATATTTATCAAATCCTTTATAATTTCCTTTGATTTAATAATCGTATCTCGGGGATTAATAATGACGATTTCACGGGTGAAGTCAAAAAAGTAAACTCTATCGTCCACGAGAGCCAGAATGTAATCCTCGCCCACAGATGTTAAAACTTCGGGGGTTGCTCTCTTGAGCTCTATAAACAACTCTTTTGAGAGTTTTTCGATATTCCTATCGCGAAGGGGCCCTATTAGCCGCTCCCCGCCTCCCGAGAGAATGTTCAGAAACTCCTCTACGGGCAGCGTTGCATCAATGATTCTTGTTTTAGAGCTACCCTCCAAGTAAGTGTTAATGTTATTAACCTGCTGCTCATAGCAAAAAGTTGGCAGATCACTAACACCGACACCCATCCGGATTAAAAGATTCAGAAATCTCCGGTTCGGACAGGCGGGACGAAGCGCACACATCATCCTGTTACTCATACACCGCTCACACTCATCCTCCATAAACTCCAAAAAGGTGTCAACTAAAAAATCAACATTCGCCTCAGAGTAACCCTCCGACAGTGCTTTAACAAATCGGTCTTTATACTTCCTGTACTTCCCACGCAAGGTTATTCTAACTCTCCTGAACAACAATACTGTTTCTTTAAATTTACCTAAATACAATACACCTAATAGCTCCCTAATCGAAGGGGAAAGAGTCCTCAACTGCGGTGTATCTTCGATCCGAGTTTTAAGCAGAGAATACTTTTTGAGACGACTTTACCTTACCACAAATCCCAAGAAGAGAGATGGTTAAAATAGGTAATTTTATTCAAGTATTAAGACGAGAAAGAAACATTAAAATTTTTTGTTCAACCAAACAGTCGCAAAATAGATTCCTCGAAAACGACGCCTGAGTTTTGTGAGTAGCCAACCGGAGCGCAGCCTGTCTGAGCCATAAAATGGTTGAAAAAATAGGAAGAGGTCAGATTTTCGACGAGTCCACAGATTTGAAGGAGAAGATTTCCAATGAGAAGTGAATCGGGGTTCTACTTGTAGGCGTACATGAAGCTTATTTCCGTCTTTTCCCTCGGGTTGAGGTGTATCATCCATATAAAGTTCCCTTCGATATCCTTTCTCGGGCTCTGTGTAGCGGTTATTATTTCGGGATGCGAATCCTCTGGGGCTTTATCGTTTATCCAGAGAACAACAGGTTCGCTTCTCAGATTCTCTATACTGAATTTCGTGAGATACTTCCTAGCGAAGTCATCATCAGACTCTTCTCCTCCCTCAAGTTTCTCCTGTTCCTTTTTCACGGCAACATCA
The DNA here is from genome assembly GCA_030587505.1 of Candidatus Sigynarchaeota archaeon. Lineage (GTDB taxonomy): Archaea > Asgardarchaeota > Lokiarchaeia > Sigyniarchaeales > Sigyniarchaeaceae > Sigyniarchaeum > Sigyniarchaeum tengchongense. The sequence goes on along the minus strand of JAUQYY010000102.1, from coordinate 6,948 downwards.
CAGGTGTACCCGATTCGAATCCTTGCCTCTCCATTTACGGGGGTGAACTCGATTTTTCCCTCACAGGTGAACTGAGTCCTCTCCCAATAGACCACGGAGCCAGGAGCCCACGCTAAATCCTGATTGTTCTGAATCTTTAGAAAGAGGATAGGTTTTGATTCGGATGTGTTCCAGAAGTATTCCCGGGTTCCCTCCACCGTTTCCTGTATTATCGGAACCAAAACGGAAGACATTTTGGGGATTGTCAGTCGTTCCGAAATACGGTACTGATACGAAACAGATTGTCGCTCCGGCGCTCTAATTCGAGAGGAGGGAGTCACGATGTCACCTGTTTTGAGTGTATAGATCGTGGTGTTTGACTCTGGAGCTGCCCCCACTTCCAAGTCGATTGAAACGTCTTTCCAATCCTCGTCCGTCGGGTTTCGGATGACACCCCAACCGTAAAAGATGAATTTTCCGTTGAGTTCATGGATATGGTAAATCATGTCCCACTTTTCCAGTTTTTGAAGATACCTGATAATCATCTTGTGGGTGTCTTTTCCGTCCTTTCCAGGATCCAGTTCCCAACCTATGGTCGCCTTTGCCTTGCTCCGCGTTTGATTCGAACTTCGAATCTTTTTAATAACATTTTTATGCGGGTAGAGCTGCTCGATCTCGTTAATAGGCAGCCGAATAATCTTGTTCTCACCGTTTATCAGGATTAATTCGTCGGTTCGCTCCACGGAAGCGTCGGCGATTATCAGATGGCCGTTGGTCTCGGAGCCTAGAATACGCCCGGTTATTTCCTCCCCACTACTGGTTACTATTGTGGTTTCCTCATTTATCGAACATTCTATTATACTGGTCAGAGCCTTATTAGGGTCTATCCTGAAGCCGTTACCAGAGATTCCCAACTCACTCTCCGGGAGTTCGTACTGTATTTTCTTTACAGCTCCCCCGTCGGCATCAATGACCAGCATTGTTTTCAGAACGTTGTCCAAATCGTTCAAATCAAAGTCAAGTGAATAGATGATTCCTTCCTTTACAGGAACAGATCCCTGCCTCTCTACTATTGAAACGCCATTCGAGAAGAGGGTTACATGCTTAACTGGGATTTTTTTGGACACATCCATACCAAATTCCCCGGGAAATTTCAGTTCATTCTATTAGGAAACGAAATTAGCTTTGACACACTTCAGAAGAGTGCCAGATACGTTTTCTAGTGTAACATTTCAATCCTTGTTTTACACATTTAATTCTCTTTGTAAGTTCTTTGTAATATCTGCTCAATACCGGAAAATCAGCCAGCACCCATATCTTTCACAAATTTTTTTGGGATAAAATACGAATTTATGTACAGCAGAACAGCATGGAAACGCGTTGCATTATTCAGGAAATTCTGATGTAAACACAGATTCATTTTTAAGTTTTTGATTCCTAACTATTTACTTGGAGGAAGTAACCCGATGAGCGAAAAGCAGTCAGCAATCAAAGAGGTTCTCACCAAGATTATTAGGGACACCGTACAAGAGAGCGTAGAGCGACCCATACGCACAATGATAAAGAGTATACAAATGATACGCGACCGTCTCAACGAGTTAGAAACATCGGTGGAAACCGCTATCGCCGAACAGGGATTGAAAATCGATAAACTCGAAAAAGAGGTTAACAATATTTCTGAAACTCTCAGAAACTTCGAAGAAAAGCTGCAGGAACTTCCAAACTCTACCAAAGTGGCGGCTCCTGCAGCAGATAAGCCGGTTATTGAGCTAAAACCTGTGGGGACACCCACCGTTCCAGAAACCGTTGACAGCGGCAGCCCGAGTGCAGAAACCACATCCAGTGCAGAGTCAGAAGAAACGATATCGAGAAGAAAAATTACAGAGGAGAAAATAAGGGCGCTCTTCAACAAGTTGGAACAGGTTTTACCCTCCGAAGAGGAGAGCGAAGGCGAATCCGCAACAGAAGGCGAATCTGAAACGGTAAACTTAGAGATTTCGCCTCCCCTAACGGAGAGAGTTGAAGAAGACGCTAGTCAGGCCACGGTTGAAGCGGACAGCCTTTTAGCATCTGAAGCTGAGGAGGAAGAAACCGGAACGGGTCCAGAACACCATGAACCTCTGTTCGGGTTTGAGGGGGAAGAATCCGAGGCTCCGTTAACCCTGAGTGAGGAAACAGAATCAGGTGAAACGCTCGACTCCGAGTCTAACACCGCCCTCGACGAGTTGACCGCGGAACTAAGCGAACTCGAAATTAAGAGATCCGACCTTGAAAGAAAGCTGGGAGACCTCGCGTTTGACCGTATGCGTGGCCTCATTACGGAGGAGGAATATAGAGAGAAAACTCAAGAACTGAGAAAAAACCTTGAGAACATATCGAAACGAATCGACGAAATTATGGACAGAATGAGATACTAAAGTCGAGTGGCAGAGAAAAAATGGCAAGGTGAACTACCACCTTTAAGAGTTGCAGATTTTTTAGGCTTAAGATTTATAATGGGAAGTACAATTAAGGGAATAGTAGAGTCTTGCAAAAGGGTTCGGTGGAGGACTAATGTCCAAGGAATTTAAGGATGTTTGGGAATACTACTACACCACCAGCATGGGAAGAGAGGGAGAGCAAATCATAGTGATCCACGCCACTGCTGATGCAAAAACGCTACTCAAGTTGGGCCTGGATGATTACACCAAAATCAAAAAACTCTGGATGGATGTTATAAACCAGGTTCCCTTCTTTAGGGATAACGCAGTTAACACGGATTTTGAGATAAGGGTGGAGGGGGACAACGTTGAGGCAACCATCACCATAACTCAAAAGCCGGAATAGCTTACGCTTGTCCGTGTTTTCTAGAAAAACTTCACAATGTGACGAAATGTTCTGAAACGGCAGGCGTAAAGGGTTTTTGTGAACCGACCGTTTAAGAGTAAAGTTGATTCCCAATTATAAAAACTTAAATAAACCAAAAAGTCTAATAAAACTTGAAACGGACGCTTAAATTGAGGAAAGTTACCGCGGATGGTGTAATCTTATTTGATACACGGTATCTACATCATTGAAGCTTCTAGTGGTATGTGCCTCGTTTCCCGAGAGTATGGGGAAATAGAGTTGGATGAGGGGCTCATTAGCGGTTTCCTCACGGCACTGCAGCAGTTCTCATCGGAGCTGGCTTCTCACAGGGGTCAGCCCGCGATTCTCCGTGAAGTGGAGATGAGGAACTACACTATAGTTTACGAGAGAGCCGAAGAGATTATGGTTGTCGCGAGTGTGGATAGAAGGGATGATGAGAGGGTTCTCCGAGACGCGCTCAGGAAAATAATCGATTCTTTTCTTCAGAGATTCGGGTCCTATCTGAAGAGTTGGAGGGGAAACATCAAACCATTCAAAGAGTTTCTGCCCGAGGTGGATAGGTTAACACTGGACGGTAAGATAGCCGAACTCGCGGTTCCTAAACCACTCCTAAAAAAGAAAATCCCAAAAACCGCCGTCAAAATAGGTGTATTCCTAGACGAAGACACATTCAAGGTTGCAAACCTCTGTGACGGCACGAAATCCAAAGAGGAAATAGCAGAGGAAACAGGGTTTACGGTAAAAAAAGTGGATGAGTTGTTAGAAAAACTCGAGAAAATGGGCTTAATCGAAATGTAACATTAGACTTCTATTTCTTGAAAGGTTGAGGGCGAATCGGTTTCACTCTATTTCTTCATACCGTATTCCATAGTACAGCAGTATTAGTGCAATCATAGCGAGAGCCGGAGCGAGAATCGTTGACAGTGGGGTTGACAGGTATGCTCTGACTAGTGCTGCCTGAACCACTCTGCCCGCGTAGTAAATTGTAAAGCCGAATCCAAGTAGAAGGGCTCTCTTTCTTATCACGCCTATTCCCTGCCAAGCAACGTAGAAGAAGATCAGTGGAACAATTAACGCGTATAGGGCTGCTAGAAAATAGTTTGTTGTGATGTAAACCATCCCACTGGGCTGGTAGAGAAAACCCATAATTAAGGGAATCTGAGAAGTAAAACCGTAGTGCAGGTATATGATGAGAGGGTCTTCTACGAAAATAAACTGTGGCACAAAGTAGTTGAGTTGCTCCAGCTTGAAGGAGAACAGCATACCCTCCGGAACCAAGAGTATGACAAACGCAGCAATGAACGGTATCACAGGGATTATTCTCTGCAACACCCTGTTCTCTATTAAGGTCATCACCATGCCCACGGTTAGCCAGCCCAGGGCTATCCACTGCCAGAATGATCCAAGACGCCAGTACCAAGGATTGATCAGAAAGTAACCGAAGAGAGGATTAGTGTAGATCAGAAGCACTTCGGGAACCATAAAGAAGTCGTGAACAATGAAGAAGCCTCTGCCGATAGCCAAGCAAATGAAGAACACGCCGAGAGCGAGCAGAAACACGTTTTTGGTTTTTCGCCACTTGAAGAAGTATAAGTAGATAAACAGCAACAGGTAGAATGAGATAGTAGCAAACCATAACCCTAATCCGATTGTCTCTGTAATGTACCCGCTTGGTATCATTACTAACACCTGTGAGGATTCCTAATCTTAGTATATTTCTTTATCTTCCATTAATATAAATCTAGACTATTTGGCTGGCTAAGAGTTTTCAGTTAAGTTATGTCGAAAGGGATTCTTGAAAGTGTTTTTGCGGAAAAATCGAACTCAAACGTGGGCGATTCAGTCTTCGCTAAAGTGAGAAGAGTTTATTTATACGTAAATGTTTATTGTGTACCGTGTGTTAGAAATGAAGCTGGGTTTCGCTTCGGGATGCTTTTTAGAAAGGCGAAAGGGCTTTGTTGTTCCCCACGAGATTCCCGAAGATGTGAAGTCTTACCCCGTTGAACTTCAGGTGGGAAGAGGCTATGATTACACCGACTTCGGAGAGGTCGTTTCGATTCACCTACCGTTCACACTCTACGGGGTACAAACGATTGAGGGGATAACGGTTTACAGGAAGTTAAGGGGGATAAACATAGCGTGTCTTGACGAAGAGCAATGGAAAATGGATCTCAAACTTTTTAAAAGTTGTATTAAGGAAGCCGCTGAAAGAAACGTGAAATACGCTGTTTTTCACTACGGTAGCTGTGATTGTGATGGTAATCCATGGCGCGACGAGAGACATAGAAGGCTACACTGGAAAAGAGAAAAGGAATTCTTGATCGAGATTTCCGAATTAGCCGCCAGCAAAGATATCCAGTTGCTGTCGGAGAATCATCCCTACGGTGATGGAATATTTCTGAACCATATCAAACACATCACAAAAATAGTTGAGGGGGGCTACGCGGGAGTCTGTTTAGATTTTCCTCACGCTTATTGGCGGTTCACCAGGTTCAGAGACGCTAGTTTAAATGATATTATAAACAGGTTCAGGGAAAGCATTCAGGAGGTGCACCTGGCAGACAGTGACGGCTCAAGCCACGCCCCTCTGGCGCTCGACAGGGGGAGGATTAACTGGAGAAAGCTACTTTCCAAGCTCAAGGATCCCCTACTCGTAATCATAGAGCTGAGGGAGAACCCCCTAGAATCACTAAGGCTGGTTCAGAAATACTGTGATGAAGAGCCACGGGAGTGAACCGTCGGGAGGATATCAGATTTTAAATGTTCATCTAGCGTGACAGAGTTATGGTTAATTTCTGAAAAGCGCGATAAAAAACATCTGATACGGAGAAGAATACTCTCTCCACTTTACCGATGGTTGAGTCTTTTTCGGGGTAGCCCCAATCGTAAAGTGGCTTTTTGAGAAGCATCTCCAGCCCAACCGGAATTGTGAGCTTGCCGCTCACCGAGAGTTCACTGAACTTCTGAATGGATTTTTTCTCTAGGTATCCTTCAGCGTCGTAGAAGCTCTCCTTTCTGAGGTCTGAAACCCGTTTGAGTATCTCGTTCACATAGAGCTGGATTTCTCTCATTTTTTGAAGAAAGTCAGGACTGAACAGCTTTTCGGAGGCCGCTTTCTTGTAGAGTGAGCCTATTTCATCGGGAACCTCCGCAATCGGTGTTCTCCAGAGAATCTTCTCAAGCCTGGAGAGAATTCTTCTCTGCTTAGAGTTTGTACTCCTCCTCCTCAAATCTGGCAGCAGCGAGTCGAGGTACACTACCCGCTCGAGGTAACCGTCAAAGTCGATGTCCAGATTCTCTTTGAACTCCTCTGGCAGGATCAAGTAGAAGGTATAAAGCTCACGGGTTTCCTTCTCCGTTCCCATTTTTTTGAAAAAATTCTTCGCGACTTGGTACAGGTTTCTGATTATTTTATACTTGCCTAATAGGGAAAAGACTTTTTTCTTTAATTCCTCATAAGTTTTGAGTTCTTTATCTTTCACTAGTCCTACGGCGTGATCCCCGGGTTTGAAGTAGAAGGAACAGTTTTTGAGAGCATCTTCAAGGGAGTCGTATACTCCCAGGTATTCTTTGAAGAGAACGGGGTAACCGTGAGCCGCCGTGTTGAGATAGTAGTAGGTTCTCTTGCCCTTCTTAGCGGGGTACGTCAGAATAATAACTCTTTCAAGGTCGCCCGGGTGATGCGCCGATGAGGGGGCGATGATTAATCCTTTGCTGTACGCCATCAGAATATAGATTGTGTATCTTTCCTCCCCCTTTTTCAGTCCCGGAAGCCTGAAGGTGAAACCTATTTTTTCGGTTAGACTCGTGTCCTGCTCCATCCAGTCGTGAGACAGCAAATAGTATGCTTTCTTATCGATTTCCTTCGTGAAGTACTCGAGAATGCCTTTAATATCCCTTTTCTTAACCAAAGAATCGACGTTTTCAAGAATAGAACTGATTGATTTGGAAACCCTCTTTGCCACGAAGTCTCGACTCTTTTTCTCATATATTTCATGCTTCTTTGGCATGTAGACTTTAACTCTCATTTTTTTACAGATCCTTTAGACTAACTGGTGAAAAATATGTATTAAATGTACGGTTACCGTAGTGGGAGCATACCAGGGGATAAAAGCCAATAAA
>JAUQYY010000031.1 GCA_030587505.1 Candidatus Sigynarchaeota archaeon | reverse complement strand
GCCTTTATCACTCTATCTCCAGTGAGCATTTTTCTTTAATCCTCCAATTTTTATTTCTCATTTTGGGCTTTTAAGGGGGGGTTTGTTGTTTTCTTGGGTTTCTGTTGGTTTTTTCTGCTCTGTTCTTCTGTGGCTGGGCCTTCTATTGCTGCTGTTTTTCTTTCTGCGAGGATTTCTTCTATTTTTTGTACGTCTTCTTCGCTTGTGTTTTCAACTAGTTGGTCCATTGCGACTTCGGGGGCTTCCGCCTCTGCTAGTATCTCTTCTTCCTCTGCTTCTGCTTCTTCCTTTTCTGTTTTTTCTGCTTCTTTGATGAGTATTTTGCTTTTTTCGATGAGTTTTCCGTAGTCTGGTATTTCTCTCTGTTCGGCTAGGGCTGCTATGTCTCTTACTATGAGTGGGAGGTATTTTTCGTAGATGTTTATTCTTTGCTTTTCTCTTGCTATTCGTTCTTTTCTTTGGAGGTAGCGCATTAGTTGGCGTGCGCACTCCATGATTCCTCTTCTGATTTCGACTTCAATTTCTGGCCTGTCTGCGATGAATTCTTTGCCTGCGGTTTTGAAGGGTAGTTTTGTGCTTACGATGTGGACGAAGACGGCTATGGGCATTCCGGGTTTTATTTTGTACCTGGACCAGGGTATGCTTCTTATTACTTTTGCTGAGACGTCTTTGTACTCGTCGTAGAGTAGGGGGATTCTGTTCGCGTATCTGTAGAGTACGATGTTTTCTTTTCGGGGTACTTCTCCGCCGTAGGCTATTCCCACTTCTACGATGAAGGGATGTCCTCCGTATGATGAGGGCGGCCGCTGGGTGACTGCGACGAAGTCGGGTTTCAGTTCTTTTTCTATTCCCGACTTGAGTAGTTCTTCTCCGAGGGGTGAGAGGCACTTCGCGTCTGGGGGGAGGAACTCGCCGAAGGTTTTCATTTTTCTGACGAGTTCAACTATCTGCGTGGCGGTTAGCGATTTGGGGTCGGTGTTTTCGGGGATGCCGACGCTTTTCAGGAATTTCTGCGCGGTTTTTGGTCCTACTCTGTGGAAGTGTGTTCGCATGAACGTTACCATGTCTCTGGTTTTTGTTTCTCCGATGATGCGGGTCACTCGTTCCACGTCTACCCCCACGGGGTGTGGCTGGACCTCTGTTGGTGGTGGCGGCAGTTTTTTGATGCTTCTGGTGAAGTAGTAGAGTACGCCGTCTGGGTCTACGAAGAGGATGGTTGCGTAAGGGGTTATCAGGGCTGTTTCGCGGATGTACTCCACGATTTGCTTTCTCGCTCTGGGCCAGTCTCCTTCAAGTGAGAATTCGATTATTGTGCCGTGCCACATGGAGCCGTTCTTTCTGCGGTTCCACTCTATTAGTTCGGGCTGGTTGGTCTGTATGTCTATGCGGAGCTTAACGTCGTAGACCCATTCGGAGTCTACTGCGCTTGATATTATGTGGAGGGGTTTGTGGGTTGTGATCTGGCCGTAAAGGAAGGCCATCTTTCCCCCCAGTCCGAATCTGCCCCTCGCCTGGCGGTGGGTGTACTTGGAGCCGTACAGAATTCGGCCGAAGCAGCTTTGAATGTTGTCTCGGGGGACTCCTATTCCGTTGTCCTCCACGGTTATCTGGTAGACGTTGTCTCCCTCGTTTTTCATTATGACCTTGATTTCGGGTAATATCCCTCCGTCCTCGCAAGCGTCTAGGCTGTTTTCCACAAGTTCGCGCACCGCGGTGTAGATTGCTCTCGTTGGGTTGTCGAACCCGGCTATGTCCCGGTTTCTGTAAAAGAAATCTGCCGCACTAATCGCCTTGTACGAAACCTTCGACATTACCAACTCCTTCTGGATAGAGCTCCGTGTCTCGTGGACTTGCTCACTAATAACTTAACTCAACGTTTATTTTAAATGTTTTTACATTATAAATAACAATCATAAAAGGTAGGAAAGCAACCTGCGATGCGGAAAAAGAAATATCAGCCTCTGCTCATTTACATTTACATACCTTGATTTGAGCGTTTTACTCGTTCATGGATGTGGTTTTCCGCTGTTTGGACAAAGCAATGTGAGGGATAAGTTTGTCTGAAAGCCAAGAAAAATTGATAGAATACACACTTGATTTTGACTGTATGCTAGAGATGCTAAGAACAGTTATCCATATCACCGGTGAGCTCTTTGGTCTTGCCTTCACCAAGATGATTTCAAAGTACTCCCTGGAGTTCTAGGCAGAGAAGGTGGGTGAGGAACCGCCGGAAGGTCTCGAGGACATTGACAGCGTGGTCGAGTACATCAAGAAGCACAAAGACAAGTATCCTGGGGGTATAACTCTCTGCTCTATGGAATAGCCAAGGCGGAGAAAATGTTTGAGGAAGCCTTGGGTTCGGGTGCAAAAAGCGTAGCGTACAACGTAATCCTTAAAGTAATCTCCGACTCGGGTGTGCTGGATTCACTTGAAGGAAAAACAGAAGACGTATATGAATCTCTTTCAAACTACCTTGAGATGTCTGTTGCCATTAACCTAGCGGTGTCCCAAAAAATAAGAAAGAGCAGGAAAACTCGGTTCTGTTGAAGAATATTATTAACTGCCCCTTCAATGACACCTTGAAGTCGCTAACCGTGAGGGAATCACGCGGGTTATGGGGGTTCAGGACTGCATAGTGCTGATATCAGACACCGCAGCCCTAAGCAAAATAACTGGCAAAGCATTAGATTACCGCCTCGAGAAATATGAGCACCCGAACTGTGAAGGGAGAATATACGAAATCTGAGATTGGCAGCGCAGTTTCCAGACGCCACTTCATCCTGGAGAACTGAAGTTGACTGGTTCCCGATTTTGATTCTAGGGTGAAGGAAAGATTAGCCTCGCTCAATGGTTGTATGCACAGGGATTCAAGCAGCCTATGACAGTTACAGTGATGCTCTAGATGTGGCATAGTTGAGGTGAATCGGACGGTGTTAACTCAACTATCCTTTTGTCCTCTTATTTTTTATTAGGGGTGTTTACTCTAGTATCTTTGTGACTCGGCCGATTGTTCTTGTGCTTCCCTCTCTGGTGACGATTCTGTCTCCTACTCTGAGGAATTCTGGGTAGTACTTCATTCTCAGTTTGACTTTGGCGAAGTCTCCCACGACCAGATAGTCGCGTCCCTCGATCTCCTCGAAGACCACGGTTTGGTGAATCGTGTTGGTCTGGAGGACTGGTGAGTATCCAACTGAAATCTTGGCCGGGTGTCTGGTTACGACTATGTTTGCTTCGAAGAACCTGCAGGCTCTCAGCTCCATGTCAACGTCGGAGATGACCTGGCCTCTTCTAAGCTTCTTTGGGTCTATGCGCTTGACGTCGAAGCCGAATATGTCGCCCGCCTTGACGCGCTGTACGCGCTCCTTGAAGACCTCCACCGTTGCGATTCTTCCCTCGAAGAATTCTCCGTTCTCGTCTGGCCCTATTTTAACCTTCTGTTCCGGTTTGAACATTCCCTGTTTGACGGTGCCGGTGACCACAACGTTCGTTCCGGGGATTCCTAGGTACACCTTGTCGATGTAGGCGAGCGCGGGTTTTAGGATTAGCTCCTGGTTTATGCGTGAGGGTAGAGTGCCAAGAATCTTTTTGAGCAGATCCAGACCCTCACCTGTTACGCTGCTCACCTCGATCACAGGAACGATTACGCGGTGGTTTATCTCCTTCTGGACGATTTTGACGTCGCTGTCGTCCCTCACCCATACGGGTAGTCTGCCTATGTTTTTGATGGTTTGGCGGATTACCTCCCTCACCCTCTCAAGTTCGGGTGGCTTCGCCTGGTCCACCTTCGAAATCAGAACTATGAACGGTGTCTCCTTGCTAGCCATGAGCAGCAGATGTTCTCTTGTTATGTCGTCCAGACGCCAAACTCCCGTCCGCGTCTCCTCGGCGGACATGAGCTTGTACTCGTCTCTCGCGGGTATGAGTATCACACCGTACTGTGAGTCGCTTCCCAGGATCGCCCTGATCATGGTCTTAACGTACTCGGAGTGCCCCGGAGCGTCTACAAAGTTGATTATCCTCTTCGCATGGTCTA
>JAUQYY010000006.1 GCA_030587505.1 Candidatus Sigynarchaeota archaeon | reverse complement strand
TACACCTCACTTCGAAAAATTATGTTTTCACCCCCTCCTTTGGGAGTGCTTTTGGATGTTTATCACTCTTCTACGAATGTTACCCATTTCTTTGAGGACGCAAAGTTGATTACTTTCTCAACAAGTTTCTGGTCAAGTTCCAGAATTTTCGAAATATGTTTTATCCTGTAGTTTCCGTCGGCAATTAGTAGTATGTCTATTCCACTATTACCGAATCTTCTCAGAATCTCTTTCCTCTCGTAGGCTCTTGGCGCTAGGAACCTTGATATCTCCAGGACTCTCTTCGGCTTCTTTCTCAGTAATTCCTCCCTCTCACTCTTTCCGATCTCTTCTACGATAAAGGATTCGAACTCTTCCAATTCTGGAGTTACTATTCCGTTCAGGAGGTCCCCCAAGAGGTAAAATTTATCCTTAAACGTGTTAATGAAGAAGGTTCCGATGTTTAGAAGCTCTTTTCTGAACTCTGTTCTGACATCAGTTACGGCGATGAAAAGAATTCTCATGATTTCTTCAATGGTGAACTTGATATCTGAGAGGACTATCTGGAACGATTTCTCCCTGTTTCTCGAGAATATGGTCAAAGCTGCGTTCATTAAGCTGGGAAATGCGCTGCTGGGAATGGAGGGGTTGATAAAATCTTTGGAGAAGAGCGTTTTCCCTGTGTGATCCTTGATGTAGATACCGTAGACAACCAACAGAAAAGTCCTCCAAAGCACATTACTACTCCACGAAACCTATCGCTTTCCTACCATCCGTCCTCATGAATCTGCTAAGAATGTGTTTAGACCTTATAATTTACTAATGCCAAGGTGGGTTTATTAATTTATCTTAGAAGAACAACTCGAGTCTTCACTATTGTTAACTAGTAAGGTTATTTTCAACCGAGCACCATATAAACAAACCCTCACTATAATTATCCTATAGGAGAGGCGCAGAAAACAAAAAGAAGAAAAGTTTGTATATCCGCAAAACAACTTAATACATAGACTTATGAATGACCCCCACACTGTTCTGTCAAGCGGGGTGATTTGAATTCCTCTTGGACTAGTAATTTTAAAATGGGATGGTGAATTAGGAGCTGTAATCGAAGCACAATTTCCTAAAAATCTGACGATAACCCCTAGCTTCGCGAACCAGATTTTTAGTATGCACTTCTCAGGCGATCTTAGTATCGCGAGCGACCTTATAAGCTTCCAGATTTCCGACAAAAAGGTTATTAGCAAACTCCTGAACTGCGGGTCAGTAAAAAGAAGCATAGCCCTAATTCTGCACAAGTTTGAGTCGTTCCAGAGTAGGGAAAGGAACCTGTTAGAAATTTCAAAAAAGATAGAATCGAACTTTAAGAATGCAATCCAAAACTTGGAATCACTGTACAAGGAGCAGTTCTCACTGAAAAAGTAAGTTTAGGCTATGAATTCAATCTCCTTCTTGAGTTCTCGCCCGTCGATCTCCAGGGTTCTTGATAGGACTCCCTTCCTCTTTGACTGTGCTCTTATTTCTTTGGGTGTGAGTTTCTCCTTATTCTCTGGGAATATTATCTCCCCTATGTGGTACTTGTTGGTCAGTTTCAGGGATTTAAAGGGTAGAGAAATTTCATCCATGAAATCTGGTGCGAGTTCCTCTATGAGATCCTGCAAGTTCTCTTCTGTTCTCTTGATGGTGCTCCTGCAAAAGCTGGTGGGGTCTTTCGGCTCAGCCATGGGTTTCGGAAAATTAGCTTTCATACTTATTTTCCACGAGTCAGAAGTGGGCCGAACACTGAGTAGGAGTGTTGAGTGCCCTCCGATGCTCGCAAGGAGTTCCCTCAACTTTTCGGAGGATAAGGTGTTTTTCACAGCGGCCTTATAGACGAGCCCAGATCTCTTCACTTTTTTTATACTGAACCTCTTTAGCTCATCACCTATATCCTGACTCGAGAAAATGTTTCCTTTCACCGTGCACTCCACATCTGGCACCCTGTTTATGATGAACTCCAGAACAAAGTCTTGGTACTCAAAACTTGCTCTGAAATCGATAACACTCTTTTTCACATTAACTTTGATAGTTGGGCCCTCGAACTCTCCAGTCGAGAACTTTATGAATCTTCTGTGAACCAAGTCATCCACTTGGTTTTTGATAAGCTTCGTCAGGAAATGCATTTGTAAATCCTCCGATTAGTTCTCGAAACTCTCTGATAAAAAATATTCTTACCATGTGTGTAATCGCGGAAACGGCTAATCTTATTATTAGCTTGGAATCCACATAAAGCTTCCTTTAGGATTAGACGGGAGAGAAGTTTGAATTTTTAACTGGTTTTGTCAGCATAGTTAATGTTGCAGTTCTGGGGTTTGGGGCTGAATCTTTCTTCTATGAGACTATTTGGCATGATGTAGTAGGTATGTATTTTATCTTTTTTTGGGTTTGTTGGTGGTTTGTCTATCTCCCTTTTTAAGCCTTGATTCCCGGAAAGAAGCCCTCATAAGTCTCCCTTCACAACCGCTAAAACACATACCCCCCTCAAAAAACATACACATTACATCGTGCCGACTATAACAGTGGTTCACTTGATCAAA
>JAUQYY010000004.1 GCA_030587505.1 Candidatus Sigynarchaeota archaeon | reverse complement strand
ATGGACATCGCCGTTGTTTACCCCGAAAATTACTCGGCTCTCTGCGCCGTTACGCAGACCGCGCCGAAGTTCATCGAGGCCGCGGAGCGCATGGGGTACTCAAGCGACCTCTGCTCGTACGCGAGGAACACCATAGGAACAACGTTTGAGGAGGGGGCTCCTCTGGGTGGTCTCGCTCCCCCCGACTTTCTTGTTGTCGCCCGAAAGTTCTGCAAGACACACGTCAAGTGGTGGCAGGTTCTGAGCCGTAGGTTCAACTGTCCCCTGTTCATTATCGATGCGCCCTACGTTCCGGAGGATGAGAAAGAGTATCACGTGGAGCACTATGTTTCCCAGCTCGAAGACCTGATAGCCTTTCTCGAGGAGAGAACGGGGAGAAAAATGGACTACGACAAACTCAGAGAGGTTGTCAAGCTCTCCGACAGAGCGAGCATGCTCTGGGACGAGATCATGGCTCTCAGGAAGAACTCTCCATGTCCCATAGGAGCCGCGGATGTTTTGTCGTGCATGTTCGCTATCGTGACTCTCCCCGGCACCCAGACGGCTGTTGACTTCTACGAGAGGCTGCTCAGCGAGGTGAAAGAACGGGTGAAAAACAAAATCGGTGTGATTCCAGAGGAGAAGTACCGCCTGCTCTGGGACAACATTGTTCTGTGGTACAATGTTGGCCTGTCGAACTATTTCCACAAGTACGGGGCTGTTTTTGTTCTTGAACCCTACACGATGGTTTGGAGCGGACGCTTAGACCCCTCAAACCCCTTAGAGTCCCTGGCTAGGAAGTACATGGCCCCTTTTATAAACCTGAAGAACAGGGCTGACGTTCTGGTTGAGCTGTGCAAGCAGTACAGGGTGGATGGCGCCGTCATGCACTCAAACAGGAGCTGCAAGTTCCTGTCCCTCCTACAGTACGAGCTGAAGGATATCCTCATGGAAAAGCTTGGAATCCCTTCCCTCATAATAGAAGCCGACCACTGTGACGGAAGAGCCTACTCCGACGCGCAGATAAAAATGCGTATAGACGCATTTATGGAGATGCTGGGATAGGATGGGAGCTATGTATACCGCTGGAATAGACATTGGCGCTCTGACGGCGAAGTCTGTCATACTGGAGGGTGGGGAAATCCTAGCTTACACGATTATCCCCTCGGGTTCAAACAGTAAGGAGACGGCTCAAAGGGTGATGGAGGCCACTCTGAGTGAGGCTGGGCTATCTCAGGATGATGTCACCTTCACCGTTGCAACCGGGTATGGCCGTGTGAACGTTCCCTTCGCCGATAAGCAGGTCACCGAGATATCCTGCCACGCTAAGGGTGCCTACACGCTTTTCCCCACGGTGAGAACAGTCATAGACATCGGGGGGCAGGACAGCAAGGCGATAAAGGTTGGGAAAAACGGCAGAGTGGTTGAATTCGCTATGAACGACAGGTGTGCTGCGGGGACGGGGCGATTCCTTGAAGTCATGGCCAAGGCTCTGGAGGTGAGGCTAGAAGACCTCGGGGAACTATCGCTGAAGTCGAGGAAAAAAGCCAGAATCAGCAGCATATGCACCGTTTTCGCAGAGTCGGAGGTCATCTCGAGGATATCTGAGGGTACCCCCAAAGTGGACATCATAGCGGGTATACACGAGGCGATAGCCAACAGGATCTTCGGGATGGCGAGCAGGGTAAGAATAGAGAAGGACCTAGTTCTAACGGGAGGGGTCGCCAAAAACAAGGGTGTTATAAAGGCGCTGGAGGAAAAAGTGGGTTTCAAAATCCTTGTGCCCAAAGAGCCTCAAATCGTCGGGGCTCTGGGCGCCGCCGTGATAGCACGCGAGAACGCTGAAGGTGGGAAGAATAGGGGGCGCTAAAGTACCAGATACTTTTATACGCTTCCAGAAGTTAATTCTAGTGAAAAAAACAACCGTACTGTATGGTGAGAGAGGGATACCCGGTATCTCTCAAAATGATGATCGATTACCAATGTGAGTGCGGTTGTTAAAAACTGTTGGTGGTGTTGTGGCGTGGATGAAATTAAGCCTAAGTATTTCACCGAAGAGGAAATCATTGAATTGCTAACCACGGTGACCGATGAGGAGTTAGAGAGGTGCCATAAACTCGAACTCGTTCCTTCAAAGGACGTTATCCTGTTTCAGGGAACACCCGGCGAGGCAACCGTTAAGGATACCAAGGGAAACGAGTACATCGACTTCACCTCCCAGGCTTGGACGCTTGGAATAGGGTACATACAGCCGGACGTAATGTTCGCAGCGATGGAGCAGATGAAGCACCTGTCTCACGCCCGCAACCAGTTTCAGACCATTCCACGAATAAAACTCGTGAACAAGCTCTCGGAAATCGCGCCCGGAGACCTGAAAAAAGTGGTGCTGAACACCCAGGGTGGCTCGGTTGCTATGGAAGTAGCCTTAAAAATTGCCATGGTGAACAGGTCTCTCGAGCAGGATATCTTCATAACGATGTGGGGTGGGTATCATGGAAACACTCTAGCTATGATGGCCCCCACACACTTTATGCCCCTAGTGGTTCGATACAGGGGGTTCGGAAGAGAGCACTTCGTCAAAACACCCTTCCCATACTGCTACAGATGCCCATTCGGCCAGAAGGACATCTCTGAGTGCGGGAACCTGTGCCTAACCATGCTCCAAAAAACCATAGACTACGGCTGCCAGGGACTACCCCTCGGGGTGATCATAGAACCAATACAGGGGCCCCACGGCGAGGTGCCAGCGCCCCCCGAGTTCATTAAGGGCGCGAGAGAGATCTGCGACAAGAATAATCTCCTGCTCATCTTCGACGAGTCCCAAACAGCCTTCGGCAGGATAGGGACAATGTTCGCTGCCGAGTACTATGACACAATTCCCGATATCATGGGGCTGACAAAGGCTCTGGGAGGGGGTTTCCCCATGGGTGCGACACTTGCCAGTGAGAAGCTGGAGATGTTCACACCCGCTGAGCAGCACAGCACCTTTAGCGCAAACCCCGTCTGCTACGCCGCTGCGCTCGTAAACCTGGAACTCATCCAGAGGCTCGACTTACCAAAGAGAGCCGTGGAGATGGGAGACTACCTCAAGAAGAGGCTCCTCGAACTGCAGGAGAAATATCCCATAATGGGCGATGTACGAGGAGTCGGACTGTTCCAAGGAGTTGAACTCGTAAAGGATCCCGAAACAAAAGAGCCGGCGAACACTGCGGCGGAAGAGTTCGTTCAAGAAGCGCTCAAGAAAGGACTAATACTGGACCTCTGCGAGCCTCTGATAACCCTCCACGGGGAGTTCATAAGAAGCACGCTGACGATAAAACCGCCCTTAGTTATAACCCATGAGCAGATCGACCGGGCGATGGAAATATTCGAAGAATGCTTACAAACAGTAACCCCGCTAGCAAAAACCTAACAAACCAAAAGGTAGCGCTAAACTTTAACCCATTTCCTCTTTTTTACAAGACACATTATTTCAAAATATAAGTGCTTCATGAAAATTGAATGAAAAACTCCTCATATAAATAATTTAAAAAATTAGTTTATATTTCAAAAACATA
>JAUQYY010000426.1 GCA_030587505.1 Candidatus Sigynarchaeota archaeon | reverse complement strand
ATCAAGTATTTAACAATTCTTCTTAACAGCGTTTCAGCTTGTAGAGGATTCTAGAGCGTACCCAACTCGAAAACGTGATAAAAAAGTAAGTTGAAGCTCTTGAGAAACAATCTCACCAGCTAAATTAATCATAAACAGGGGTATTCGGATATTCGTCTCTGCCTACGTTTCTGTTAGGGGTGGGAAAGACGGCGAGGAATGTTAATCAAGGGATTATACATAAAGAGGGGAGGCTATATAAGTGCGTTAACCGATAGTAAGTACCTTAAAGACTAAAAATGGGTGGAGAGTTTCATGAGTGAGTTGTGGAAGCATGAAGATGGCAAAGCCACCTAGGAAGAAGACGAAATCCCATACCCCCGAATGCACACAACGTACCCCGAGTTCATTATCAGAGCCGCCGCGTTTCTCTTCTCCAACGTGGAGGGACTGCCGGGGATGGGTGCTATATGGAGTTCTTGGACTAAGAACTGCGTTCTGTTCACCCGTGCACACCTCAGTCGACCATGACATCGACCTCGAGTACTGTGTTAAGAATGATGTTGCGGTTCCTTTCCGCGCCCCCCTGGTGGTGGCGTGGCTTGGATAGACAGTGGATGCGCCCACATGTCCATGGCTTTCAGGAGGGATCATCCCATGTGTCCGCCATCTGTTGAGGAGTTGTTTAGAGAGTTATTCACCGCCTACGCTGACACGATTGGGAAGGAGTTTGGATTCAAAACAAGGTTCAAGCCACTCAACGACATTGAGATTTACTGCGACGATGGTATTTGGAGAAAAATCAGCACGGCGGCAGGGTTACCCGCCCCCAACCAGCTTTCGGCTGGCGCCGGGATCCAATTGAAGGAAGTACCATGGGACATAGTGGACAGGGTTATCATTCCACCTCCAGAAAAGTTCGCGGACAAGGAAACAAAATCTCTCAGGGACAGGTCGACCTGCCTGAACAGGGAGGTGGGAAGAGAGGTCACCCCAATGGAACTGGAGGAGGTTTTGAAGAAGGCTATCATTGAAAAATACGATGTTACTCGGATTCCCACAAAGATTTACTGGGAAAAAATCCCCATGTATCCCACCATAAAGGGAATGCTCACCTCGGATGATTGGTTCTACGACAGGTCTGAGAAATCCAAGTTCAGAGACACGCCAATAACCAGTGGCGTGAAGAGGGGAGAGGCTCGAATAAAAATTCCCAAGGGACCCCTCGTGAGAGCTGTTGTACTAACAAAAGAGAACAAAATCTACAACATACTCATAACAGGCTCGCTGCACGCAGACCCCCTTATCCCAGAATCCCCGATTCACGTGATGGAGAGGGAACTCATAGGAGCACCAATAGACAGGGAAACAATAAAAGAAAGGGTGAAAAAAATCTTCGACACCGAAGGATACGAGATTCCAAACACCACAGCGGAAGACTTCACCGACGTGATTATCAAAGCCTGCGAGTTATCCGCTGGTAATCCTCAATAACTATGGATTGGCCATTAGTCATCCTCACCAATAAAACAGGTTGGATGGGTATCCCAGAAACACCCACTGAGTATAATGACAGTCGAGAGAAGGAGATTTAGACTGGAAATCTGTTTAACTGTGCCATTGTTAGGATAATAGTTGTTTTATTATTTTTTGTGTTTTTTCTCAATTGGCTTCTTAGCCTTGAGGATGTCTATTCCTATTATTCTGCCTTTTTCACCGATTTCTAGGTTGATGTTTGGCGCGAGTTCTATGAAACCTTCCTCCTCCCCTTCCGCGACTACGACGTAGAGTATATCGTTTTCCTCATCGTAGTGTACCCTGGGAATTTTTTTGGTCAAGCAGCCACCCTCCAGATTTTATCCTGTTTTTGAGTTGTTCCTCTCTAATGGGGTGACAGGTCACGATTACAATTTCCTTACCGAAAATATCATAGGCAATCATGATAAACCTTTCCTTGCCACCATACTCAATCTTTTTAACCGCAATCTTGTATCCGGTGAGAGAGTCCCTAAATCTTTTTTCAGCCTGTAAAAACACAATCCGGGGTAAATCATAGGGAAATTTTCTTATTTTCAGCCTTTCTGACAAGTGCTTAGTATACCGAATTTTCAAAAAACCACCATTCTCACTATGCTTATCACTAAAATTGCACCTATCCTCTCAAACTAATAATTTTTATTTCATCCATAAAGGCTCATGGTTGTAGATAAACACCTCAGCTACTTCAGCTACCACAGTATCTAGGGGTTAAAAGATAGTCACCCCCTTAAAATTTGAATTTCTTGAATCAGAAGGTTAGAAAAGGGTTCAGAACGTATCAATATGAAAGAGGGAACCAAAAGGGAAAAAGAAGAGAGTTAGAAAAATTTGGTCAATTTCCAAACGCCACAGAGAACACTCCACCGACCCAGTTATGAAAGCCTGCGAAATCATGCAGCAGCCCCTTTTCATCAGTATTCTTTTTCGAATTTTTTCTCAAACACTACCTTGTCGTCGACGGTGATTTTGGCGTTAACCGTGAGCTTAGACTGGGTTAAAACCTGGTTTGCGTGAATGTAGTAGTTTTCACCGGCTAGCTTGAAGCTGGACGAGGTGTCTGCGTGAATCTCCGCTGTTGAGGGATTGTTACCCGTGATGTCCGCGTGGTAGTGGTTTTCGTACCTGTAGGGCCCATCCAGATAGTCTGGGGTAAATTCTATCAGCACTCCGGATTCCACGCTCAGGCGGCCCAGAAGATGGTCGTGTACGACGCGCCACTCGGGCATCATAACCATGGGGAACTCCTCGAGAAAACTCAGGTCAGGTCTCTCGAAGACCGGTTTGCTTGTTGGACCACCGCTTGGCACCACGGGCAGCTGAAGCTCCGCGGTGTTGGACCCGCCCAAGTGGAGGTGAATGGAGCCCTCGGCTTCCAAGGGGAAAACGCGTGGAAAATCGCTGCAAGAAATGCTCAGCCGTATCCTGTGATCCTTGCGGAACAGATAAGAGGTCGGCCACAGCTTAAGGGTTATCGTGTAGGTTTCCCCGGGCTTAACTGGTTTGGGTTTCTCGTGGCCCTCACGGTGGCTTAGCCGAAGCCACCCGACCGTTGCTAGGGTTGATGAACGGTCCGGAGAAACATCGCAGAGCTTAGCCACCAGTCCCACATCCTCCATGTCTGCGGATAGGGTTAGGGTTACTTCGGGTTGACCGGTTACTTCTATGTCGCTCTCTAGGGGGGCGCTGTCGAAGGTCAGGGAGTGAGCGTCATCGTACCTCTGGTCCTTTGGGTAGTCGATGCCCAGTGGGAAAACGGTCCTCAGCCCGGCGGTGATGCCGACCGCGGCCTCGTATCTGTAGGATAGTTTCTCTTCGGGTCCCTCCGGAGGCGAGTCGGAGAGTCTCTGGCCGCCCGTGAGGTAGTACTTCTTGTGTTGGGTTCGGCGTATCGGCCACTCGTTCTCGTACCTCCACTGGTAGCTTCCCAACACGCAGATCGCCACCGGTGGTTCATCCATCACACCGTTGTTCTCTCCCTTCAACCAGTAGTCAAACCAGCGTATGACCTCCTTGATGTGGTCAACTGGTTCGAGCCC
>JAUQYY010000425.1 GCA_030587505.1 Candidatus Sigynarchaeota archaeon | reverse complement strand
AGTCAAAGGTTCTTTATCAAATCTTCTCTCAATTTTTTAGGACTAAACAAATTGCATTTAGAAGTTATATAGAAATATTTAGAGATTATTTTTGTATAATTATGTTAACCCCCATACTACTGTGGTCGTCGCTAAAAATAAGCATAAGGTTTAAAGTTAAACGTTTAAACAAAAGTAATCTTACACGCAGCAACTACCTATGGAAAGCGCACCGAGCCGAAAAAGGAAAGAGTAAATCCGTGAAATACTGTCTAGGAGAATAAAAATCCTATAGTAAAAATACTAAGTTGTGAAAAGAAAAAGGTGGCTCAGAATGGAGGAGTTAATAAAAACCGCTCTAGGAGAAATGAAGGCAGATTTGGTAATACGGGACACGAGCATAGTTAATGTCTGCACCTGTGAGATAGAGCATGGAGACATAGCAATAAAATCAGGCAAAATCGCCCTGGTAGGTGATGCCTCCCACACCATAGGTAAAAAAACATGGATAATCGACGGTAAGGGCAAATTCGCGGCTCCGGGATTTTTCGACTCACACATACACGTTGAATCCAGCGAGATCACAATTACAGAATTCTGCAGAGCCTGCCTACCTCACGGTCCAACCTCGATAATTTGGGACCCCCACGAAATAGCAAACGTAAGGGGGACAGAAGGAATAAAAGAAATTTTGGCGGAGTCAAAGACTCTTCCACTCAACGTTTTCGTCGTGATACCAAGCTGTGTTCCCGCAGCAGCCCCAGAACTCGGAACCTCAGGCGCAGTAATCAGTGTTAGAGACGTTTCGAAGCTTGCAAACGAGGAAGGAATAGTAGGGCTGGGGGAGATGATGAATTTTCCAGGAGTTCTCAACTGTGACAGAGAGGTTTTAGCAAAAATAAGGGCTGCCGAAAGATTCAGAGTAATCGACGGTCATGCCCCAGGTCTTAGGGGAAAAGAGCTTTGTGCCTATTTCTCAACGGGAATACGGTCGGACCACGAATCCATCTCCGGCGAAGAGGGGGTAGAGAAACTGAGAAGAGGAGTCTTTCTCATGATCAGGGAGGGGACCGCATCCAAAAATTTGACCAGCCTAATCAAACCGATTATTGAAACGAGGTTAGATACGAGGTACTGCCTACTTGCGTCGGATGACAAGAGCCCCGAGGATTTAAAAGAACTGGGAGAAGTTGACTTCCTCATCAGAAGGTGCATCGAGGAGGGATTAGAACCAATCAAGGCTTACCAGATGGCGACCCTAAACCCAGCGTGTTACCTCGGAGTAGACAACAGGTTGGGCAGCATAACACCAGGAAAGAGTGCGGACATAGTCATACTCGACGATTTGGAGAATGTGACCGTTACCTCAACCATCGTTTCTGGCGCTCTCGTCGTGGTTAACGGAAAGTTCGAGGTGAAGATTCGTGGCTACGATTACCCTCCAGGTATACAAACAAGTGTGAACGTTGGTAAAATACCAGAACCAGAAGATTTCCGAGTTAAAGCTACTGAGAAGAAAACCCAAAAAGTTAGGGTTATCGGCGTATCCGAGGGGACACTCTTCACAAGCTCCGAAACAGAACAGCTAAGAGTCGAAAACGGTGTGGTCACACCAGATCCGGGAAAGGATGTGCTTCAGGTGGCAGTTATTGAGAGACATCACGCCACAGGAGATATCGGAAGGGGATTTGTGAAAGGCTTTGGTCTGCGGGAAGGAAGCATCGCATCGACAGTTGCTCACGATTCACACAACATTGTGGTTGTTGGGTCGAATTGGAATGATATGGCGATTGCGGTTCGTGAAATAGTGGAAATGCAGGGGGGTATGGTTGTAATAAACAAGGGAAAAACCATCGCTCGTCTATCTCTCAACTACGCAGGTCTGATGAGCACAGAGCCAATCGAGAAGGTTATAGAGGAGAGAAAAAAACTTGGGAAAGCGGTTAGAGAACTGGGATGCGGACTTGAATCCCCCTTTATGACTATGTCTTTCTTATCTCTACCTGTCATCCCAGAGTTGAAGATCACCGAAAAGGGATTGATTGACGTTCAAAAACAAGAGGTGACCAGCGTTTTGATTTGATGCTACGAGTAGTTCCGACGCATTTGGGACTGGTAAATTTCTTCTACCCACTTGTCCAAGGAGGAAAGATTCAAACAGGGCTTACTTCTTGTACATTCCGTCTTGCTCTGAAAAACAGGGGACACACCAAAAAACTCTTTTATGTTTTTTTCTATGAATGATGAAACCTTTTGGGTCTCTTGTCTAAGCTGGTCTTCGTCACAGAATTTGAGTGTGGAAACAGTTACTGCGATTGTTCCATTCTTGTCAACACCTACCCTAGCTGTGTAACTGGCATCATCGGTAATCCATTCCACTGCTGATTCGCCCCTTCCTTGAAAGCTTCCAACATACCTAAAATGAGAGAACCACTTTCCTTTTAGCCGCTTCACAAGTTCACTGTGGTCAATTCTCTGAGAATCAAGTTTTATCACAATCCTATAGGATAGTAAACAATTTTGGCTGGAATCGCAATCACAACTAGTTTTGTTCCCGATGGTGCTAAACAAATCAGATATTATGTTTCCCCCTTGCTCAGTTAAGAAGTATTCTCTATCATCATTTTTCGCTATTATTCCTTTTCTTACGAGCCTTCTTAGCGCAACGGTTAACGTCTGCTGATGAATGTTCAGAAGCCTTCTTATTCCCTGAAAACCGAAAGAAAACTTCCTTGCATCATTAGTGTTAAAGAGCGATAGGACCTCAATCTCAGGAAAACTCAAAACCGGAGTCTCATAAAATAAATCGTCTAGCTGCCGATAATCTCTGTGCAGATGCGCGTCCTCATCGTTTTTACCCAAAACATTCCGAAGCTCTTCTTGCAACACTGGAC
>JAUQYY010000424.1 GCA_030587505.1 Candidatus Sigynarchaeota archaeon | reverse complement strand
AGCCCGTTGTCGAGCCCGCTGAGAGCTTAGCAGCCGCCGAGGTTGTTGAGACGCCTGCTGTTGAGGAGCCCTCCGTGCCTGCTGAGGAGGCTGTGGTTGAAGAGCCTGCCGCCGAGGCTGCTGAGGCGCCTGCTGTTGAGGAGCCCGCCACTGAGATTGTCGAGGAGCGGGTTGTAGAGCCTGCCGCCGAGGCTGCTGAGGCGCCTGTTGTTGAGGAGCCTGTTGTTGAGGAGCCCTCCGTGCCTGCTGAGGAGGCTGTGGTTGAAGAGCCTGCCGCTGAGGCGCCCGTTGCTGAGATCACTGAGGAACCTGTGGCTGAGGCTGTGGAAGAGGCGCCGCCTGAGGTGGTTTATTCTAAGAAGGATGTTAAGGAGATTTATAAGCGGATGAAGCTGTTTATTGAGTTGGTTTCTCAGATTCTCGAGATGGTGGTGGTTCCCGATAGGCCTGGCTTTACTAGGGAGGACTTGTACAAGCTGGTGTACGATTATTACTTCCTCCCGATTGACGGTTCCTTTGATGTGGAGCCGTTTGAGGAGCTAGAAAAAGAGGGAGCGGTTCGGGTGGAGGAGGAATGGATCAGAATTGACCTAGGAAAGGCTCTCTCCCTTTTCAAAGACAAATACATTCCCGGGATCAGGAAGGTGAAAAAGAAAACAGCGGAAAAGCTCGAGAAAGCCTTAGGGGAGCATATAGAGCGTTTGATAGACGATCTCCTTGGTCAGCACTGTGGTTAGGTAGACTTTAACGCCTGAATCCTTTATGTCGGTGGATTATATGTTCTTGCAGTAGCCTATTATCTCGAAGTCTTCTTGGTCGAATTCGTCATCGGTCCATTCTTCTACTTCTTTTCTCAGCTCTTCTATTTTTTCTGGTGGTCCTGTGATTGCGTTTTCTGTTGTGTTGAGCCGGTACTTTGACTTCGCGCAGTCTTCTATGGCGTATTTGAGAAATTTTTCTGCTTGTTCCTCTGTTATTAGAAATTTTTTGGCTAGCCCAGGAATCATATCTTTCTTCTTTTCGACGAGTTCGGAGTAAGTTACTTTTTCGGTCATTCTACATCCCTTCTCGCTTCTTTCCTCGGTGAGAGGTGAACTTTTCTTTTCTTGTGGTTTTTCGTGTGTTTAGACCGTTCCTTCTATTTGCCATAGTTCGTGTACCAGTCTTGGGAGGAAGGTTCCCACATCACTTATGATTCCTATTGCGTAGGTTCCTCGGTCTGTGAGTTTTGTTACCACCGCCGGGTTAATGTCCACGCATATCGTTTTAACCGTGGATGGGAGCATGTTCCCCACCGCGATGGAGTGGAGTGTGGTCGCGAGCATGAGTACCAGGTCGGCGTTCTTTAACGTTTTCCTCATTGCGTCTTGTGCTTCTAAGACATCGGTGATGACATCCGGTATCGGGCCGTCGTCTCTTATGGATCCCGCTAGTACGAAGTCAACATTGTTTCTGATGCATTCATACATGATTCCACTCTTCAGGATTCCCTTTTCGACTGCTTCTCTGAGAGAGCCCGCTTTTCTGATTACGTTTATGGCCATTAGGTGGTGGCGGTGGCCTCCCTCATAGTTTTCGAGCGTTTTGAGATCCATTCCGAGACTGGTTCCGTACAGACTGTTTTCCACATCGTGGACGGCTACCGCGTTTCCCGATAAGAGTGCCTGGACGTATCCCATTCTGATTAGTTCGGATAGTGCGGGCGCCGCGCCTGCATGGATCACCGCTGGACCGGGAACAACCACGATTTTTCCGCCGTTTTTTCTGAGTTCAAACATTTCCCTGGCTATCATCCGTGTTAGGGAGAGTGTCGGTTTTTCTGATGATGTTGTGCTGCTCATGAAGCTGAAGACCTCTTTTTTCCTAGATCTTTCTGGGGGTGTAACCTTTATTCCTCTGTTCCCAACGACAACGAGTTCACCCTTCTTCACCTTTCTCATGGGTATGCTGACTGGTTTTCCCTCTCTGATTACGATTACCTTGTCCATCTCTTGGTTTTCCGCTTTCACCCATTCCCCGTTGATCATGACGAAGGTTGGATGATTGGTTGTTGAGTAGAAGTTGTCAGGGAGCACTCCGTCTGCGGGAGCGGGAGCCAGCTCCGCGTCCACCGCCTTATCAGTTACTACTGTACCTAGCTTTTGAAGCTCTGCGAGAATCATGTCAAGGTGATGTCTATCTTTCCCTATTATGCGTATGCGGGTGTACGAGTAATCGTTTTTCGTTTTCCCGATTCTGAACTCGATGACTTCGAACTCGCCGTTCAGGTCGTAGACCGCTCCGAATACTTTGGGAAGTATCATCGAATCGATTATATGTCCTGTTAACTCGATTTCAGCCTCAATCAAAATAACTCCCTCTACGTGTTGAGCAACTCCACAGAATCTGATGAACCTTGCTGATTAGGATTTTTACACCGCGTGTATCTTCGAATTGAGTTTTAATGCGCAGCTTGACTCTTGTGAGGATTTTTGGCCTATATAGCAGAAAAATTATGCTTTTTTGTGGATTTTAAATATCTTTCCAAGTATACTTATTTGAGACGGGTTGCGGCGTGTGCTTTCTGGACAGGTGAGAATAGTGCCAGTCGTTATTTAAACTAACTGATGTAGGAATATTTATGCTTTGGAAGGGTTTGTGCTGGAAATGAACTTAGCTCTGTATATCTGTGGCTTACACTCGTTTGGATTCTTTTTGGTGTTATTTATACTTCACCTTCCAGAGTTTTTAGCCAATGCTATGTTTTTTCTTCCTTTCAGTCTATACTGTTTTCACTTCCAACAGTGTGTACTCCCTTTTATAATGTTTTTTGGTGCGGTTTTCTTGGATAGAAAGATTTCGTTTTCCGAGTATACACTTACGAAAGATAGGGTTAAGCTGATTAGAGGAAAAAATCTTGTGGCTGAGGAAGCCGCTTTCCAACTGCTTCCTAACTCGGAGGGTGTGAACTCTGACTTTCCGCCTGATAACTCTTTTTTGACTTTCGATGAAAATTTGGATGGAGCGTTAGAATTCGCATATGAGATGAATCTGTGCGGGAAGAAGCTTTCCTACAACCTTTATGTTTTCACTCGACAGCCCGTAAGTGAAGATGTTTTAGACTCTAGAGTGCACTCCATCATAGCTGCTTTTAACCTAAACTCCGACTACCAAAGGTCGAGTTTCGAAGTGCTGGAAAGTGTTTTCCTAAATATAATTGGCGGAAAATACTTTACAAGAATCCGAAAGATTAAGGGCGAAAGAAACGTTCTACTCCTTGAACAGGAGGGCGAAAACACCTACCTCGCAGTACTTGTTTTGAAAGGCGCACCCGACTACGAATCTCTTAACCCCGAATACATAAACCTTTTTGTGGAGTGTGTTCAAAACATAGACGCAGATGTCAGCCTTGTAGTTCCTTTCCGATTTATAACAGTTGGTGAGTCTGAAAGCAGAGTGAAAAAGGACCTAAAAATCTGCGTACGAGTTAATGGCAGACCACCCGTTAAATTTTTTGAGGTTTCCCCCTACCTGGTTGTGAGAGCGCCCACACTCGAAAGCATTAAAAATCATATGAAGCGAGTGTACACTGCGGCGTGCGCCGCGTGGTCTGGAACAAAAAAGGTGACAAGTGTAGAGTTTTTGGATTCTGAAAAGACCAAGAAACTCCTGCATAACATAATCTGCCGGCTGCTACTGCCCGAGAGAGAGATTTACCGCTTCAAAAATCTATGCGTTTATCTCAGAACAGTCGCCCGGAGACTTGAGAGCGAGACTCCCGCAGCAATTACCAAAGAAAATGGAGAAAGAAAAGAGGAAATACTTGATTCTTACAACAACAGAATTTCCTTGGGTGAAACCATGCAGAACGGGCGTCCTCTGCCCGTCCGCTTAGATTACAGTGATTTTTCAAATTGCATGGTTATCTTTGGCGAATCACCGCGGAAAATCCGTTTCTTGTTAGGTCTTCTCAAAAAAATTACTAAACCTTGGATTGTCTTCGATCTCGAGGGTGAACTATGCAAACTGAGAGACCCGTTTAGAGATTCGGTTTCATTCTTCACTCCCCTCTCCGAGCTAGAGCCTCTAAGGATTAATATTTTTGACCCTTTAGAAAAATCGCCGGACGAACACGCCTCTTTTCTAATCAGCGTTTTCGAAAAAATCTTAGAAACTGATTTTGGCCCGGTGGAAAAGCCTCTTCACGGAATTCTGAGCCACTTCTGCGATAAGAAAAGGTGTAGCCAAGGGCTTAGTGAGCTGAACATCGCATCCGATGAGATATTAAAATGGAGCACTTCCAAGAAACGGTCCGCTATTGGAGAGCTTGCAACGCTACTTCGCAGCCTTCTGCACGGCTTACTTGGGGAAGTCTTTGGAAGCGGTCAGCCAAGTGTGGATCTAAGAAAAATGACCGAAAAATGTGTGGTCATAGATTTAAATCGAATCTTACCTCGAACCAATCCACGTGAACTTAAATTTCTCCTAACCCTTATTTTGATGTACATACTCGATAATACACCAAGAGTCGGCGGAGGTATAAAGCACGTAACGGTTATAAATTGCCATGAGAACAGCTCAGAGCTGATAAACTTCCTCACCAAGAAACTCTTCGACGAATCCACCAAACCAGTTGGTGAAGGACTCATTCTTACCGTTTCACACCCTCAAAACCTAAAAAGTATTCGGAGGCTCGATTCCTACTACCGGATTATTTTTAGTAGCTCCAGAAATGTTGAGAAGGCGGCTGAAACACTCGGAATCAGTCCTGAAACAATAGAGAATCTCGGCGACATGGCTTTGATGATAATTCCCGAAACGGAGAAGCAGGTAACATTCCACCCCCATCTCATCGACACTGTTAGCCCGAAAGCGCCCGCTTCTCACACCCGTGATGATAAATTGACTGTTACACCTAGAGTAGACGGCTACCCTAAGAGACCATTGGAAAATTGGGATAACCTTTATTCGAAAAACTCTTCCAGCCCATTGAGCGGCGACTTCGTAACCGCTGACGCTTTCCTAAAGGGGTTACCCATCTCGGAAAAAGCACGGTTTGAGCCACCATCCGGATTAAGTAGGGAGCAAATCGACGCTTTCGTCGATAAGGTTCTACTCACACTCGAGAATGAAGTGTACTTAACCGACCTTCACATATCCCAGCTGACAGGAATCCCCCCGGATACGGTTAACAAGATTATGCGTGAAGCCCTAAGCATGAATTCGGAAATTCAAAGAATATACGTTCCCGTTGTGGGTAGCAGAAACAACATTCCACTTTACTACTCCAAATTCGGACCCAAATACGAGAATGTGCAAGACAAGTACCTAAAAGACCTCTTAGAGAAATTGTGCTTCAAAACAGGCACCAAGCTGTCGATGAAAAAAGACCTAGAAACCGGAGCAGACGGTCAAATCGAATCCTACACACTAAAACTTATTGTTCACATACCCGAAGAAAACAAGCTGAAAAACACCCTCCAAAAACTTTTCATAAGGTTCAACAGAATCGCTGTCCTGTTTCTCCATGATAAAGACCTCGAAAAGGCCCAAAAACTGAACAGTAGTTGGAGAATACCCCTAATCATGGATTGCCTCCGCAACCTTGACACTTTTCTCACCGAAGTAAGGCTAGCTTCAAGAGAAAAAACATTAAAACACACCCACCCCTCAGAGGAAGAATTACAAGAATTAATATCGTGGCTCGAAGCCGATGCATAAGCCTTTCTAACACTCCCCTCTTTTTCCAAAAAAGTGTGCATCCATGGATACTTAAATTACACTTTCGTATTCTATTATTATTGTTTATTGTAGGCGCCATCATCCAGGTTACCGCAAGTTTTTGCCGTATGCTATTTTGCTGTATGCTATCTATCGTTGGTGGTGTTATGAATGGACAAATATGATAAGGCGGTTTCGGAGTTCACATCCGGGGTGGAAGCCCATGGCAGCAAAGATTACAAGACCGCTTCCAAACACTTTAGGAAGGCCGCGGAACTCTTCGAGCAGTTAAGAGAAGAGGAGCTCGACGAACAGCTTCGGAGCATCGCCACGGGAAACCTTTACCAAGCTCGCGCAAACTATCACCATTCCGTTGCGGATCACCTTAACTTTAACACTCACGACTATGAATCCGCTGCCAATAGCTACGCTAAGGCCATAGCCGACAAGAAAAAAGCAATCAAGACTGTAAAGAACCTGTTAAAAGAAGAGTGGATTAACGAGGAAAAACTTCCCCTAGAACTAGAGGCGGGACTACACGGCCTTGAGGCAGCTAGACTAGAGTGCCTGGCGCAGATCGCAATCCAGAACAAAAATCTGGAAAAGGCGGCGGGATACTTCCAAGAGGCTCGCGAGGAGTTTGGGCGTAGAGAAAGGCTCTATGCCGACCTAAAGAATCCATACGAAGAAAAGCTCTCCAGGGTGGACAAGATAAAATGTGAGGGGCTGTACTTTGAGTGTACTGGTCTCGAATACCTCAAAAAAGGTAAAAAGAAACGAGCCAAAGAACTCTTACTCAGAGCAAAGGAAAGATACGAGGAGGCGGTGAACCTAAATCCAGAGTGGCGTGCTCTGAGTGAGGCACTCGAACGAGTAAACCACACCCTACTACAATTCTGAACTACGGAAAAATTTTTGTTTTCACGCTCATTGTTTTTCGAGGTCTATCCGTATCCTTGTATAGTAACGAGCTAGGGCTCCCGCGGCCTTTACCGCCCTTTCCACCTCCGTGAAAACCGGAATCCTCAACCTATACAGACCACGTGAAACCCTCTCATAAGACTCCTCTTCGATCTGGATACAAGCTGCCACAATAGGCTTTAAATCCTTTTCCACCGACTCTCGAAAGGCTTTCTCCACGTCAAACTCGATTTCCCTCATGAGTTCAAGTACCAGTATTATAATATCCACATTCTTGTCTTTGAGAAGAGCCTCCACCGCAACCCTATGCTTCTCTCCAACCTCTATACCATCAAGATGTTGAGGAGGCCAGTAATCAACAGGATTCACGGTCTTTGTTCGCTCGTTTAAAACCCTTCTCCTCAGGGTTTTCACAGTATCCGACTCGAGTTCGGCGAGCCTTAACCCGTTTTTTTCTAATGAACGCACAGCCAGATCAATAGCCCCCGAAGAAGGACCAATTATAGCCACCCGATTACCCCTAGGTTCAGGCGAATAGACAAAAATCTTCGCTACTTCAAATATTTCGGTGTAAGCAGAGACACAGATAGCCCCCGCCCTTACGAGCTTCTCAACCTTCTCTTCGGGACAGTGCATAACTACTGGTTTCCTTCTAGAAACATCTTTTATAGCATCAACAATGTCATCGGTAATCCTCCTAAAATATGCCGCGATAACTCTCGTCGAGGAATCTTGAGCAAAAAATCTTAGAAGCTCCGCCTCACTAACGTCACAAGTGTTCCCCAAATGAACTATTTTACTAAACTTCAAACCGTCTGGCTGCCACCATCCGAGACCTCCAGAAAGACCCCCACTCTGGCCAATGAAACTAACCTCACCCGCTTGGAAACTTCTAACCGGGGTCAGATTTGTTGCAAACCCCGCCTCATAATTGATCAAGCCGATAGTGTTGGGGCCAATAAGCCTCAGATTGTTCTCCCGAGCTATACGAACCAGCATGCTTTCTTTTTCCTTTCCTTCTCCGTTGTACTCCGAGAACCCGGAGGACTGCAAAATAATGTTCCTCACACCTTTCTTAGCCAGTTCCCTGACCGCCTCGACGACCAAATCCGCGGACAGAACAACAACCGCAGTTTCTGGAACCTCAGGAACATCCTCGATACTCCTAAACGCTGGAAAGCCCAAAATACTATCCCTACTAGGGTGAACCAGGAATACCTTACCCTTATAGCCGAGCTCGATAATGTTTTTCAGAACCTGGTTTCCAAACTTTCCCGAGTGTCCGGAGGCTCCAACAATTACGACGCTCCTAGGATTAAAGAACGACTCGAGACTCATCTTCATCCCCTGTGTTTAAATGATTCTTGAATGCTGGAACACGCTCCGCAGCGAACACACCCCGCAAGATTCCTCAAGGGATTAAGACCATAATCCGATAAAATCCCTGCAACCCGCTCATAGAGCGCTATCATCCTCCCAGCACTAGGAGGACGGCGTTTCTCAAACTCGGTTCCTACAATGGGCCTAAAGGGAACAAGAAATGGAACCACCCCCAATCCCACAACCGTTTCCACCCCGTCGAGTATGCTCTCATCCCTCTCACCCAAACCCGCAATAACATACGTACTGACCTGAGCCTCACCGAAGAGTTCAACAGCCTTCTTCCACGCCTCCAAGTACTCCTCAAAACTAACTTTAGCCTTACCCGGACACACTCTCTTCAAAACCACCCTGTCAAAACTTTCAATGTGAATGCCCACCGTATCTGCTCCAACATTCGCCAAGAGCTCCAAATAGTTCTCCCCAGGAGGTTCTAACTGTACGTGAATGGGAACATCGTAGTGATCCTTAAGCTCCCGGGTCGCTTCCGCCAAAATTTTCGCCCCTCTATCCGGTGTGCCAGTAGTTCCCGTTGTTAACGTGACGTGGTTACAAACCCCTTCCTCCAACGCCGCGCCCGCCACTTCAACCAAATCTTCGGGTCTTTTTCTCAGAACCGTGGCACCACTTCTGAGGGAAACCTCGATTCCGCAAAACTTACAACCTTCACCTGTCGAGCAGTGTACGCAACTCTGGAAAAGAGTCGTTGCCAAACAATCCTTGCCATGAAGAAGGGCAATCTTATACATTGGCTGCCCACTAAGGGTCTTACGCGAGTAAAACCTTGGAGGCTTAATTAATTCTACGTCGGTGATTTTCTCCTCCCCCCTGAAAAGAGACCATCTGGAATCAGACCTTCTCAAAATGATGTCTGAGCGGTTCACGAAGGGAGGCCATAAGGGAACATTAACCACCGTTTCGTTTGGTAAAATCAGATATCTTCCGCCAGCCGGGCCTGCTCCCCCCTTTCTTCCCTTTTCAATGTTCTCCTCCGTTCTGACTCCCTTGCACAGAAGTTCTGTTTTCAATTCTGCCAAGTTCAAGGTACGTCCCGGCTTTTGTTAACGAAATTTTCGGCAACAAAATAAGGATATCTTAGCATATATACCTTTTGCCACGAGTTTCCAAGATACGTGCCAAGATACGTTCAACAATGGTCGAATCTTTAAAAAGCTCTGGGTCTAAGAGACGAGAAGAAGGAACAAGTTAGAATCATACAAAAGATAAAAATAGTACAGCTTATTTCTAACTAGTTGAAGTTAACAACTACCCAAAGAAGGAATTCAAAGTGGTAACGGAAATAAAAGAAGAAAACTTTAAAGAATTCATCTCCTCAAACCCGGTAGTAATCGTGGATTTCTCAGCCACTTGGTGTGCCCCTTGCAGGATTCAGGGAAAAATACTTGAGACCATTGAGGCTGAGTTTGGGGATAAAATCGCGATTGCGAAGGTTGATGTTGACGAAAATCCGAACATTGCAAGAGAATTCAATATTTACGCTGTTCCCTCGCTGGTCTTTTTCTACAATGGGAAACTGGTGGTTTTCGGCGAAGAGTTTAATGAGGGCTCTGAATCCGAAGAGCTTTCAAAGGAACTCGCACTGCTGGTTGGGGTTCAGAGCGAAGAGGTACTCAGAAGCATCATCAAAGAACTAATCTCCTCTTAGGAGACCATAAGAGTAGACCAAAATATCAGGGTACTGCGCTTCCACCTGCAAGGTGACCGCTGGACAATGATTCGACGATCCTCAGCTCTCCCAGGTTAGCATCGGAAAGGCCCTTTCGCTCCTTT
>JAUQYY010000418.1 GCA_030587505.1 Candidatus Sigynarchaeota archaeon | reverse complement strand
TTTAGGCCGTCCATTAGTGCTAGCAGTTGTGCTACCACTCTTCTTTCGACCTCACCGGTTACTTCTTCCCGTTTGGGTGCAATTGAGTCGAGTTCGTCTAGGAATATTATGCTGGGTGCGTTTTCTTCTGCCTCCTTGAATACTTCTCGGAGTTTCTTTTCTGATTCTCCGTAGAATTTGCTCATGATTTCGGGTCCGTTGATGGATATGAAGTGGGCTTCCGACTCGTTTGCCACGGCCTTAGCGATTAGTGTTTTTCCGCAGCCTGGGGGGCCGTGGAGTAGTACTCCTTTTGGCGGTTCTATTCCTAGGCGTTTGAAGAGTTCTGGGTGTTTGAGTGGTAGTTCAATCATTTCGCGTACTTTTTGTATTTCTTCGTGGAGTCCTCCGATGTCTTCGTAGGTTACTTGGGGTATTCCTATTGAGATTTCTGTTAGTGGTTTTTCGCTTATGTGCAGTGTTGTTTGTGGTTTTACTATGACGATGCCTTTGGGGTTTGTTTTTACGACGACGAAGAGTATGGCTCTGCTTAGGACGGTGATGTGTATGGTGTCTCCTTGGGTTACTGGGTGACCCACCAGTTTGCTCTTTACGAAGCGCTCGAAGCGGTCTTCGACGGGGAATCTCACGCTGGTTGGGGCTAGGATCACTGATTTGGCTTGTTTTTCGTTGGCTTTTTTGATGGATACCTTGTCTCCGAGGCTCACGTTGGCGTTGCGTCTCAGGTATCCATCCATTCTGACGAGTCCCTTGCCTTTGTCTTCGGGGTAGGCGGGCCAGGCGATGGCGGCTGTTACCTTCTTGCCTCTTATTTCAACTATGTCACCTGTTTGGATGCCTAGTTTTTCCATTGCTTCGTTGTCTATTCTGACTATGAATCTTCCTGCGTCGCGCTTCTGCGCTTCTTCTACACGTAACTCAATGTCTACCAACTTGACACCAACTCTGGTACTGTATTGTTAAGCATCTGTTATGCCTTGCGGCTATGAAAAGTTTTTTCTTCTGATTAAATTCGTTTTTTAACAGATTTAAAAAGATTATCTTATTAACATGTGGGTTATTACCCTTTTTGAGTGTTATTGCTAATTCCTCTTACCTTTCACATTTACAATTATATTCTTGTAGCAACGGTTTTTACCAAGAGTAAAAACAGGTGTTTTTCTTCTCCGGAAGGGTGGGAGGTCGAATTTTGCGACGGCGTTTAAACGTTGATTTCTCACTTGTATTGGGAGGTGTTAGATTCTTCTCACCATTTCTACTTCTATTTCGCTCACTTCATCTATTTCGGATATGGCTTTTTCTATGTGGTCGGTTCCTCCTTCCGCTTCTGGTACGATTATGTTGAGTCTTAGGGCGTTGAGGCCGAACGCTATCGGGACTTTCTCCGAGCTGTGTATGTTTGACCCCTCAGGGAGTTTTTCTTCTATTTTAGCTTTTAATTCTTCTAGATCTACTTCTGTGGATTCTGGAAATATTTTCACGGTTGCCACCACTTTCGCCAATCTCTACACCTCTTACAGTGTTGATTATTTTTTGGTTACGGCCCTTCAAAATTGCACACCGGACACTTGTAAGTGTTGGAGAACACTCTGCATCTTTCGCAGCGCCAGAACGTGTACTTGTTACAGTTTGGACAGGAAAACTTCACCGCGCCTTTTTCGGGTGATATTATTTTGCCGCAGCTTGCGCACAGTTGTGGTTTGATTTCCGACATGGTTTTCCTCCTGTCTCCAATCGTTTGCTGCTCCACTTAAGATATGATACGCTTTTAAATATTTGTCATATTTAATCGCACACCTATCCAAACCCCTTATGCTTTAATATTCTTTTCTTTCCTCCCTGCTGAGGAATGATGCTAAGACGGCGAAAACGATGCGTGCCGAGAGCCTGGGTTTGAAAATTAGCTTCTTAATCACCGCCGACTCGAAGTCCATGTCCCCCACCTCCTCAATAATTCTTGTTAGATCGCTTCTGATGATTGTTTCAAAAATTTTGTCCAGGTTCTTGTCGCTCATCCTGTTCAGGATTCGTCTAACTAGACGCATAAAGTAGAACTCTTTGGAGAGCAGCCTTCTCCATTTTTTCTGATAATTCCTTAGCTTTCCCTCTCCCGTGTTTCCCTCAATAACCGCTTCGGCTGCAACGTCTCCAGCTATCTGGGCGCACAACCCTCCCATTACCACACCTCCGCCGGTTGTTGGCTTAACTTGACCGGCGGCGTCACCCACCACTAGGAAGCTGTCGGTAAATGTCTTTGGAACCGGACCACAAAGAACTATGCTGCCTCCGTACTTCTTAACGAGCGCCGCGTCTGCCAGTCTCTTGGAGGCGACCGGGTGATTTTCGATGAATTTCTTCAGATACTTCATGGCGTGGTGGCGTGCGCCAATACCCACCCTCGCGGAGTTCTCTCCAGTGGGGATTATCCACGCAAAGAATCCGGGGGCGACACTGTTCCCGAAGAACATTTCAACCCTATCGAGATCGACCTCTGCGTTTTCCACTTCGAATTGGACGCCTGGAAGGATATCTCCCAAAGGAGGGGTTAATCCCGCTTCCCTGACGAATTTTCCTCTTACCCCCTCGGCGTCGATTACACACTCTGCTTCGAAAGTGGATTCTCTCCCGTGTGACACCTTCAACGTTTTTTTAGCTCCCATTTTTAGGGCTGTAACCCTCGCGCCTGTGAATAGTGACACACCCTCTTTCTGTGCCTCGTTGGCGAGGTGCTGGTCCAGTGAGGGCCGGTCAACAACGTAGGCTTGGGGTCCCCTGCGTGAAACACTAAACGAGGCACCCGAGGGTGAATAGAAAGTAGCCCCCCTAACGCTGTTAACGATACACTTTTTGGGAATATCTATGTTCAGTCTTTCTATCCCCGATATGCTGATCAGCCCTGCGCAGTGCTCCGGCAATCCAACTGTTTGGTGCTCCTCGAATATGGCCACTTTTACACCCTTCCTGGCTGCGCTTCGGGCTGCTATCGCCCCTGCGGGGCCGCAGCCAATGACTATGACGTCGAATTTTTTTCTGTTGGAGATGTTTCATCCCGTCCTTGTGGTTTTTTGTTTGAAAAATGTTTTAAGTCTACGCTTTTAAGGGTTACAAGACGAAAACCCTTTAATAGGGTTGCGCAGACTCGAAAAAGAAGCTAAATAAGATTTGACA
>JAUQYY010000415.1 GCA_030587505.1 Candidatus Sigynarchaeota archaeon | reverse complement strand
TTTTGGACAGTGAGTATAGCATCGATGGGTTAGGGCGCCGCACGGTTTAACCCCTTTTTTTCGTGGTGAAGCGGCTTGAGAAAAAAGCTGGATGTTGAGGGAATTTTCGGGAACGGGAGGATTCTTGGCACTGTGGGAGGCTCGGGGAGCATCACACAGATATTCTGGCCGAATATAGATTTCCCCCACCATATAGGCAGAACAAAGATAGGATTAGTGAGTGAGCGTTCGACAAGCTGGTTGTCGAGTGGGGGTTGGAAAAATGAACTCTCATACCTGCCCCGCTCCAACGTTATTCAAGTTGTCAGTCGGAAAAGAGGCATCAGGGTGAAGAGAAACATTTTCGCTCTCCGAGATGAGGACACTATCGTGATAATTGTGGAAGTTGAGAACAAATCCTCCAGAAGTTCAGATTTTAAAGTTGAGTTCTACGGTGATTTCAGGATTTTGGAGAGTCCGAGAGCAGACACGGTTTACTATGATTCCGCTTCACAAGCGATTGTTTTCTACAAACGTGACTACTTTTTCGCTGTCGGGTCAGACGCGGACATCGATACGTACTCGTGTCTGAGAGCTGACAAGCACAAGGAGCTTGGATTGCGTATGCGGGCGAAGGCCGCGCTTGAAAGCACCTGCGCAACGGGGGACGTGGCGGGATACATGTGCTGGAACCTAGGAAAGTTGGGTGCGGGAGAAACAGGTAGAATATCCATTTTTTTGTGCTGCGGGAATTCTTCCGTGGAGGTTCTCTCCAAACTCGAAGAAAAGAAAAAGCAGGACACTCAAAAGATTTTGGAGAGAGTGATAGAGGAGTCTAACAATTTTCTGAACGGAACCAGAACACCAAAAATGGAAAGCAGTAGACGCGCACTTTTCGAAAGGTCGGTTTTGGCGATTAGACTGCTGTGTGACAGTAAAGGGGGGATTCTGGCCGCCCCTGAAGTTGACCCAGACTTCGCCTTCAGCGAAGGGTATGGATACGTTTATGTCAGAAACGGAGTGTACACTGCCTATGCCTTGGACTGTGTGGGCCAGCACGGACTAGCCCGCAAGTTCTACGAGTGGCTGATCAAATCCTTGGATCATCCCGGATTCCTATACCGTAGATACTGGACTGTTCCGGGTTTCGTGGCACCGAACTGTGGACAACCCCAGCCGGATGATACCGCGATTTTTCTGTGGGGTTTGGGGGAACACTTGGGGTTTACGGAAGACAGCGAATTCGTAGACAGGAATTGGGATAAGATTAAACTAGCTGCAAACAACCTTTCGGGAATGGTCCGGAAGGATAAACTGATACCTCCAGGCAATGATCTCTGGATGGAGAGAATCGGCATCCACGCGTATTCCATGGCCGAGGTTTACGCTGGTCTGAGGGCGGCTTCGGAAATAGCTGAGATGCGCGGGGAAAGAGATGAGCAGGAAGCATGGAGCCGAGCGTCGGACAAGTTGAGGGAAGGGTTTCTTGAATTGTTCTGGGACGAAAACAGGGAGATGTTCGCAAGATCGCTGATCACTGAAAATTTAGTAAGGGACTGTACGCCCGACGCGAGTCTACTGGGTGTTTCTGTCCCCTTCAACATGACTCCACCCAACAGTAAAAAGATGCTGAGCACGGTCTCAAAAATAGAAGAGGCTTTGAGGTCCAGAACGGGTGGGATTCTGCGGTTCGAAGAGGATAATTATTTCGGTGGAAATCCCTGGACGTTAACCACGCTCTGGCTTGCTTGGTACAAACTCGAGATTGGGGACAAGCGGGAGGCAGATAGGCTAATCGAGTGGTGCGTGCGCTCCAAAAACAGTTTTGGTCTACTTCCACAGCAGGTGAGGGAGAAGATCTGGAAAAAAGAATCCGCGATACCCTTCACCTGGTCGCACGCCCTCTATATCATAACCGCCCTGAAACTGCTAGAGCACTGATAACCAGACTCGAATCAGAGAGAAGCACCCAAAACTTTTCTATGATTGTTCAATAATATTGGAGGGTGGAGGTTTGCGAAAAATGGACTTGTCAGCTTCTGAGAAGGAGAGGTATGATAGACAGATGCGAGTTCAGGGATGGGGAGAGGAAGGGCAGAAGAAGCTCAAACGGTCAAGAGTTGTTGTTATGGGTATCGGCGGATTGGGCTGCCCGGCTTCCCTGTACCTGGCAGCCGCGGGTGTCGGAAATCTCGTTCTAGTGGATATGGAAAAAGCTGAGCTCAGCAATCTGAACAGACAGATTATCCACTGGCAGAAGGACATCGGAAGACCTAAGGTTCTCTCGGCGAAAGAAAAGATAGAGGAGCTAAACCCCGAAATCATGGTCGAAGCGGTGGAAACGGAGATAACCGACCAAAACGCGGAGGAACTCGTTTCGGGTGCAACCGTAGTGGTTGACGCCATGGACAATTTCAAGACACGCTTCACAATAAACGAGGCGTGTGTCAAAAAGCGGGTTCCACTGGTCCACGCGGGCATATACGGGCTTCAGGGCCAGATGACCACAATTTATCCAGGCAGGGGTCCATGTTTGAGGTGTGTCTTTCCGACAACCCCACCCGAAGCCGGAGTATTCCCAGTCGCGGGGGTGACGCCAGGCGTGTTCGGCGTTTTGCAGGCTACAGAGGTGATAAAGCTGATTCTCGGAATCGGCGAACCGCTGATCGGCAGGTTGCTATTCGTCGACATCGAAGATATGACCTTCATCACCAGCGAAGCGCCAAGGAATCCCGACTGCCCCGTCTGCAAAGGAACGTGAACAAGGGAACACGAAACGAATCGGTTCTAAAAAGCGTCTTTAAAGCCTCGTTTTGAACAAGCTAGTATCTTGTTCTCTGCCTTTTGACGAGCGCTTGGGCGACGATGCTCATCCACGACTTCGGCTGGCTGTTTAACCAGACCATTTTTGCCTGAGCCGCAAGCCTAGCCTTATCCTTCACCCTCTCATGGGTGAAGGGCCGCTTCAGCAGGAGGCCTTGGCTGACCATATTTTCAATGATTTCTCTTCCCTTTTCTGTCCGAATGAAAACGGTTGACCAGCCAGCGGGAGCGCCCAGAGTTGCGACGGATAGGTCGGAGTGCTCCGCTGCGAAGTCCTTGCATCCCACACACTCCTTCGCCATTGCCGCTTGGAACTCGTTCAAGCTTAGGGGGTACCGGCTTCCATCGTCCGTCACTATGTACATTCCCAAGTTGTTAATCGGGGTTTCCTCCTTGAAAACCTCGTTGTCAAAGTCAACGGCCACAATTCTCTCCACATCTATTCCCTTCCCCACAGCCTGCTTGGTTAGCAGGTCCGCGTCGAAAACGTTGCCGCAGGGTATACCAATCAAGTACCTTATCGCATCCCTGAATTCCCGATACTTCTGGGAAAGCCTTCGAGCCCCCTCAATGTGGCAGGGCAACCCAACAACAGCCACCCTCTCAAAATTCACAATAGCGTCTATGAGAACAGCGTTCGTCGGGCACCGAAAGGGCTTCGTTCCGGACGCGTAGAGAACTTCACGCTCATTGGTTGCGATGGCTGGCGACGGCCTCCAGGGCTCGTCCCGCCTGCGCCCAGCCACCACGGCGCAGTCCACAAGGTCATCCTCCAGCAGGTAGATCAGAATGCTTGAAACCACGCCGCTTCTGGGTTTGCCGATTCCGCCGAGGCTTCGGCTGAACGGCTGATACTGGAAGTACGAATACTGCCTCACATCAGCCATAAGAGACTGAACATGAACCACTTCTCTAAAATGCCCGAATATCTCCTTGGGATCCACTTCGATTGGGTGAAGCCCAACACAAATGTCGGTGCAGATTGTGCAGTCAAGGGGGCACTTACCGACACAGATTATTCGTTTACCCCACTCATCGACCGCTAGCGCATCCTCCGGGCATGCGGCTACGCATGTGCCACACAGAACACACTTGCCAGCGTTTATCACGTCTCGTTCAAGGTCTTTGTACAAGGACAATCCCCTTCAGTCAGTTATATTCCGGTTATCAAAATCCAAATCGAACGTAACGTTTTCCTGATACCATCCCCAATCACGGGGAACTCTTTACCGTGAGAGGAAAACCCCTCATCATCCCGCTTTGGGGCATCATCCACTCAACGGGATATACACCTATCCTTCTTGGAATAAATAATTTTCTTAACTCTCTCTTCAAATTTTCGAGGAAAAAGTCCGAATCAGATTCAAACGCGGCGCCTAAAACATCCCGAGAAGCTCAGCAGTTTAATCTTCTGAAAAAACCCTGTGCCCTCCTAACAAACAGTCGTAAATAACTGTTTTTTCCCAATTTTCATCCCGCCCACTTAACACTTAAAAAAGATAATATTCCTATTTTAAATAGCTTAGAAGAGGCAATTTATAAATTTCCGCTGTTTTAACAAACTGGAATTCAGGGATTGGTTGTATGAAGATAGGGGAGTTATTGGAAGCTGTAAGGGTGTCGCCTACGATTTCACCCAGCTTCGACAGTTACGATGTGCTGATGGTACTGCTTTTTTTCGCGGAAAGGGATTACCCGATTGGAAGGTACTCCCTCAGGGAGGAGCTGAAGCTCGGTCCGGGTGTGATAAGAACCCTGCTTCGCCGCCTTACGCAGTTAAACCTCATCAGGCCTGTGGGAAGGAAAGGACACGTTTTAACACCCGAAGGTGAGAAAACAGTTAGGGAGATAAGGAAATTCATCGCCGAGGAAAAGAAGCTGCAGGAAAGCGACCTGTCAATTGGGGGGAAGAGCAACTACGGTGTTAGGGTGAGAAACACCGCAGACAAGATCTCTGACGGAGTGGGGCAACGGGACAGGGCTGTTCGGGCGGGCGCAAGCGGGGCAACCACGATTATCTGTAAGAAAGGAAAACTGATAATTCCCTCGATACGTGAATTAAACAAAGGCGAGGAGAAAATGATAAGAGAAGCCTTCGACGTGCACGAGGGGGACACAATAATCATCACATCAGCCGATGACGACCTGGTTGCCTGGAGGGGGGCCTTGGCCGCGGCGCTGAACCTGATTTCACCCCGAAGCGAGTAAAGTGGAAAACCAGGGGGGCTAAAACCATTCAATGTGAGGCGGCTCGGCTTTCGAAAAGTTAACTGTCCGCCTCAAACTCTACAAAAGACGAGAAGCGTGTTAGATGTAGAGCCCTCTGTTGTCATCGTGTTCTCTTTTCGCCCAGTGTGTTTGCCACTTCTTAACGAAACTAGCTGTTTCTTCTATTAGTTCCTGTATCTCCTCGATTTCACCCTGGGAGAGGGCTGTTCTCAGATTTTCCCAAACCTCCTTCTCCTCCTTTTCCATAATTTTCTTGTTTACCTCTTCCCTAATCATAGCAGCTGCCTTGGGACCAGTCAGTATCTTAAGGTACTTGTTTATCAGTTCATCCATATTGGAGTCGAGATTTAACACGTGTAGGGTTTCCAGGAAGGATAGGAGGGCTATGTCAAAATCGTCTATCTCAAGCTCAATGTCGAGTTCTTCCAGTTCTTGAATTATCTCATCATAGCTCACGTGGAAGATCCAGAAGATGTTTCGAATCTCGCTTAGAAGCAGTTCTGAAGGCATAATTATCACCGAACCTTTTTCTAATTTCCAAAGTTCCTAATTTCCAGAGACCATGAGGTTACTTAAAAACTAATCGCTTAGCCAACAAGCCGCATTTAAAAAATCAAAAGAATAACTAATAAAAATCTTAAAACGACAACCACCCCCCTACGAAATCTTTATGTGTAAGGAATCCTCATTTCACTAAGAATATAACAAGCACAAAAAACAATGTTTTACCCGAGTGGAGGTGTCCAGATTGTCCAGACCCGTTACCAAACGCAGCGGGGGGCTCGTAAGGATAGTTTCGGAGCATCGTCAAACAGTGGCGGAACTCCTCCAGGAACTGGGCCTAGAGGAAGAATTCTTCGCGGTAATCGTCAACGGAAGGAAAGCAGACCTCACAAACGAGATAGAAAAAGGCACAAACGTAATAGTATTACCAAAAATAAAGGGAGGATGAAAAGCGCCCACAGAAACAGACGACCCTTCCTCTTCCAAACAAAGCTGCACCGCACACAGAAACGCGCGGTGTATATACAAGCCTGCTTCTCTTATCAATGGAGTAACACTAAGAAAAGAATGCCACACAATCCGGCATAATGGCTTCTTCTGTATTACCATATAAAACTTATGCGTTTCATGTTTTTGTCTAAGACGCCAGATGTACGAACGTTTTTAAACGTGTTCTCATACCTTTTGCATCAAGCCACGACGGTTGGACCTTCTTGTGGAAGCACAAGGCATCGAAGAAAAGAAATTTGCCAATCTGCGGCATTGTTACTCGTTATCGTCCTTTTATAGCGGAGAAAACCTTGAAGATGAGAAGAAAAAATGAGTTTTTATGAAACAAGTATTTTTTGTTGGTACGATTAGGTTGCGTGTACTTCACGAGCCTTCGGCTAGCTGTGCCGGGGCGGCTTCTTTTATGCCTTTCTGTTTCCTGTACTCTTCAATGGGTATGCTGAACTGTTTTTCAACCTGGGGCCTGTGAATACTGTTATACGTGCAGAAGGGAATTATTCGACCGTCGGGTGTACCGTAGTGGATAACACACCTGTTAACTCTCTCGATGTCAAGGTTGTACGGGTCCTGGAAGTGCATCATACCGATCAGGATAACCGACCTCATGAAGTCTCCAAGAGCGTCGTACTCACCAGTGCTCATGACTCTGCGCATTAGGTTGAACAGTGGCCCCTTCTTCTTGAAGAATCGCAGGGTACCAAGTACGGTTCTTATTTTGCCCTTGGTTCTGGTCAGTCTTCCACCCTCGAAGTCCTTCGCCGCCTTCTCCAGTGTTCCGAGGAACCGTTCAACATCCACGTAGTGAGTTATCGGGTAGTACTCTCCGTCGTCCTCCACCCTGATGATTGTCGCCATGCCGCAGTGAACATTGTTCCCGAACTCAACCACGGGCTTACCCGTGTAGGCGGACAGGGCTCGCGAGAGGGGGGCGGGTGTGCTGCAGGGGTAGAAGTCTTCGTATTTTATTTTTCCCTCGGTCTGCTCCTCACACTTTCTCATAACGTCTGGTATGGTTATCCTCATGTCCATCCTCTTGGACTCGTCGATTCGCCCCGTTATGCTCACCGGCTGGAAAATCACACCACGAACCACGTCAACGTTTTCCACAGCGAACTTTATGATGTCACCTATCTGGGCGTCGTTTACTCCACGAACAACAGTGGGTACGAGAACAATGGAACTCAATCCGACCTTACGGCAGTTCTCAATGGCCTTCAGCTTCTTGGGGAGAAGATTAACACCCCGGGCAACCTTGTAGGGCTCTGGAGTCAGCCCATCAAACTGCATGTAGGGGGTGCTGAGGCCAGCATCCTTGAGTTCTTGGCAGTAATCCACACTCTCAGCTAGTTTAATGGCGTTGGTGGCTATCTCAACGTGTGGGAACCCGACCTCCTTCGCCATGCGTATGATTTCGGGCAGGTCCTCTCTCACGGTGGGTTCTCCACCCGCGAACTGAACGGCGGGAGCTGGAATTGGCCTGTTGCTTCTAAAATTCTCCAGCATGAAACGTATCTGCTCAAGGGAGGGCTCATAAACATAGCCTGTGACCGCGGCGTTCGCGAAGCAGATTGGACACCGCAGATTGCACCTGTTTGTAACGTCTATGAGGGCTAGAGCCGTGTGGGAGCGATGCTTGTCGCAGAGACCGCAGTCGAAGGGGCACCCGTTCTTCTCCCTCGTCCTGGGGTTCTCTAGGGGAATCGAGTCCAGCCACCATCTTTCAACCTTCTGGAAGAGTTCGGCGTCACTCCAGTAAATGTCGGTAACCTTACCGTGTTCGGGGCATGTCTTCTCGATGAGTACCTTGCCGTCCTCCTCGTAGAGCGTTGCGTCTATAACTTTTTGGCACTCTGGGCAAATGCTCTTCGTTTTTATGGGGAAACTTCTTGTTTCATGCTCAAACAACATCATCACCCTTTCGTGAAAAGGAAGTATTACTTCAATTTCCGTCAAAACGGATATTTAATAATTTTGCGATGTTTCCGATTCGGAAACATAAGCTTCAACTTAAGTAAAATTTTGGATAAGATATA
Organism: Candidatus Sigynarchaeota archaeon; assembly: GCA_030587505.1. GTDB lineage: Archaea > Asgardarchaeota > Lokiarchaeia > Sigyniarchaeales > Sigyniarchaeaceae > Sigyniarchaeum > Sigyniarchaeum tengchongense. The sequence continues at coordinate 319 of JAUQYY010000415.1, read as the reverse complement.
TTAAATAATTTTTAAAAAATAAATAATCATTTCTAAAAAGATTTTTAATGACCTCAAACCAATAGAATAAGTTAACTTTAACTCTTGGTGATCGGAACAATGAAGAAGCCAGCAATGAAACTGGTTAGCATAAAACTACCCACCGCTTATATCGATGGCCTCAACCAGTTAGTTGAGCGGGGAATCTACCCAAGCAGAAGCGAAGCGATAAGAGTAGCCGTCAGAGACATGCTCAAAAAAGAGCTATGGAGCAGAGAAAGAGTCACGGAAGGAAAAAGAAAAAGATAAAGATAACATGGGGTTTACACTCTCACTCATC
>JAUQYY010000405.1 GCA_030587505.1 Candidatus Sigynarchaeota archaeon | reverse complement strand
TTGTCCTCCTCTTCCATGCCACCTAACCTCTACTAGCAACTAGACACCTCTCCAAGCTTATTGAGCAATAATAGGAAGAGAGTCGGGGGGATATATCTCTTTACCTAGAAAGGATGAAAACCTTACACTCCAGCGGCTCGGCGAGCTGTCCACGAGCCTGAGAATACTCCACAACCGCGTAACACAGATAAAAAACATGTTACGCCAAATTTACTAATGGGATAGTTAGGTCTGGATCACGGCCCAGAGAGCCCGGCTTAAATGGTTGTGAGCGGTGAGACCTGTGGAGGAGATAAGGTACCGGCCGATAGGAGTTGTACACTCCCCCTTCAAGGAGCCCCGTGGAACGCCTATCCAACCGGCAGCTGCAAGGGATGTGGAGGGAACAGTCGAGGTCTTCCCAGAGTATGCGGATGGCCTCAAAGATATTGAAGGATTCTCACATATCATCCTAGTCTACCACTTCCACAGGGTGGAGAAGTCTTCCTTAAGGGTTAAGCCGTACATGGACGACGAGTTGAGGGGAATCTTTGCCACCCGCGCTCCTCCGAGACCAAACCCCATAGGAATCTCAGTTGTGGAGCTCACAAAAGTTGAAGGAAACACTCTACACGTTCGAGGAGTCGACATCGTTGACGGAACCCCGCTCCTAGACATAAAGCCTTACGTCCCAGAGTTCGACGCTAGGAAAACTGAGAGGATAGGATGGCTGGAGAGGAGGATAAGCCACCTCCACGAAGCGAGAGACGACGGGAGATTCTCCAAGAATACGTAGCTCCAATCTTATTGGAGCTATCCGCAACCCCATGTCTCCATGAAAGGTTCTTGGCTGGCACTTCGTAAACCAACCAGAAAACATTAATCACGTACAATATATTATGGATGTCACAATCAAAGTTAAAATTTTCATTTCCATCTAGCTCTACTAGTCCCTTAAGTTGGCAGTGCCCAGAACATAGATGCTGACAAGATAAAGGGTTGATGTTTCGTTCAGTTCGAGTGGCGACCTTCCTCTCAGATGGAAGATTACAGTATTTTTTGGGAGTTTGCGTGAAGAAGGGGTCCATAGTAAGTGAAACCTTCACGGCTGGCTGGAAAACCATAAACTCTCATGTTGTCAGCATCCAGAACGTCAATAAAAAAATTATATATGCAACAAAGCACAAAAATTTCAAAAAAGGTGATTAGATGAAGAGAATTTCGCTAGTATGGTTTTTCATTTTCATTTTGTTAATAGGTTTTATTTTCAGCTTTTTTGCTTTTAGATCCGTTAATGTAAAACCGTCAATAATTGATTGGTGTTCAAGCGGCGGCCACCCCAGATATAAAGATGATGATAAGGACCTGATGTATCTTGTTGAGAAAGGAGACTTGATAGAATTTTCGGTAACGGTTGATGTGCCAGCCAATTTCATCTGGGAAGTCAATAAAATCGAACAGAATGAAACTTCAAACAGATTCGTCTTCTCCGTCCCGGAGGAAGATGGAATATATGAAATTCACGTTACTGCCTATAATGAATTTGGCGAAAGCCATCACGAGTGGGTTATTTCGACTCTCGGTGAAGAAGAAGCTCCTGACATCTTCGACTATTTCACGGATAAAAAGTCGTTTAACCGGAGTATGACTGATCCCTGGAACAGAACCCTCCCGGAATGGTCTGGAGGAAACCAGTATGCACCTCACGTTTCTAAAGGTTTTGTGGATTCAAGTGAGGGAGAAACATCGGCTTCAATTTCATCCTCAATTGCCTATGGAACGTGGAGATTCAAGTATAGGTTTCCAGAAGCCATGGAGAAATGCGGAGGCGAAGGATTTGGTTTTACCTATATAAGGGCTTATGGAAAAAATTGGGGAAGATACAGCTTTAGTCAATGCTGCGACTCGCATCACCACTGTGTTATTTCTCATTCCGAGGCTGAGTTCAGCATGGACTACGATGACGGAGTCGTCCTTCGCGACAACTGGTATACTGTTACGATAATTCGAACTCGTGACGGGTGGATTTACATTTTCCGCGACGACAGAATCGAATTTTTGGCCCACGACAATAAGGTCAACACTAGCGAATCGATCTTCCTGAGCATAGTCAGGCCAGACTCGCCTAAAAGATACTTTGACTGCCTCGAGGTCTACGCTGACAAATACCTATTCCCAAACAAAGGAATTTTCTACGGAGAATACGTTTCTAACTACTACTGCCAAAACTCCAAGAGCTACCCAATAAAGAAAAGTGGAATAATAGTTAGGGGGAGAAACGCAACACTAGCGAAAATCGCAGACGCGATAAACGATCCTTCACTTTTCACTTACAATCCGATGACTAGAACAGCCGACTGCTACACAAATCTCGTTCTAGACGAGGGAGCGCAACTTTCACTAAAGAATGAAAAAATAAGGTTTCACTGTAGCTATGATGGTGAATTAGAATTTGTCCTCAAATATGCATCGGAAATAAGCATAGAAAATAGCGTTTTAACCTCTGCAAATGAGCATTATTGGGTTTGGAACATAGCTGGTTCAAGCACACATTACGGATATGAAATAAAGCTAGATGAGGGCC
>JAUQYY010000396.1 GCA_030587505.1 Candidatus Sigynarchaeota archaeon | reverse complement strand
GCCTATGCAGGTGTTGTTGAAGTTTCCGTAGGCGTCTATCTGAGCGGGTCTGAAGTACTCTATGGTCACTCTCCCCGAGGGTAGGTGTTCCATGGTGACCTCCCCGCTGTGCTGAAAACGAATGGCCCACGTGCAGACGTACTTCTCGAAGTACAGCAGTGACACTGGGCGGGTTTCAAGAACGTAGGTGTTACCCATGTGGAACATCGGAGTGCAGTTCGGGGCGTGGGTCTTTTTAGCCAGTAGGTAGGCGTTCGTCACCAGGGGGGTTGCTATCCCCTGAGCCATCACATCGTAGTCCTTGATCTCTCTCGCCATGCAGACGACAACCATCTCGTCTGTTGTGAAGTCTTCCGAATACATCTCACCATCACTCCTTATAGTAGAATCTTTGAAAGGGTTGACGCTCCCACACGGTCGAGATACTCCTCGTGGGTTCCCGGCTCGTAAACGTACGTGTTGAGGTATTCTGAGAAGCTGTTTTCGTTCCTTGCAACCTCCAGATACTTCCTGATGTGGTTTATGTCATAGGTGTAGAACGGATAGCACGAGGTTGGGTGGGCTCCGTAGGGTGTACGAACAACGGCGTCCACCATGAAGTGGGGAATGTTAGCCCTACCCGGGGCGCGAATTATCTCCTCTGTCTCCACTATTTTCTCGGCGGAGATTATCACCTTTCCGCTGGCTTTTGCCAGGTCCTCGTCCAGCCAAACCGCGCCGTCGATGTGAGCGTTACCCATCCTGTCCGCCATAGACACGTGGATGATTGACACGTCCGGCTTGATGGGCGGGAGAGCAACCAGCTTCTCTCCAGAGAGCGGACAGGTGTACTCCTTGAGGTCGCTTCTTACCTTCATGACATCGGTGCACCTGATTCCCCTTGTCGGCAGGTGGGGAACCTGAAGCAGGGTTGCCTTCAGTCCCAAAACGATTGTGACCTCTGTTTCCTCGATTATCTCCAGTTCCCCGTTCTCGGAAAACCTTCTGTAGTTGGGGGCCAGGCCGAACATTTCGAAACCCACGTAACAGCTCCTAATCCGCGAAGCACACCGCGCCCCTATCAGGAGATCGGTGGGCAGCCCCGCTATAAAGGTTAGAATTCCCAAGTTTTTGACTCCTTTTCGAATAATCTCACGGGTGAGAACCATCGGGCGACGGTACAGACTCATACCGCCGATGCCGAGAAGATCACCGTCTTTAACTAGGTCAATAGCCTCGCTCAGGGATACCAGCTTATCGGACACCTTCTATCCTCCTAGGAAAGAGAAAACAAAGTGTAGACAACATCTGAATCCAGGTGGCTTAAAAGTTTTTTCACTCAATAAACTCCAACACGCATCAAACTGGCTTCGACTGGTCGGCCAGGTGCTGTTGGAGAGTTTCCTCAACTTCCCAGAATGTAGCGTAGTGAGTGTTAAACTCTAATCTAGAATCCCTTCTAGTTTGCTAATCCTTTCTCTTGTATCTCTTTGGCGGCTTCTTTCAATTGTTGTAGAGTTTCTTCGATTTCTGATTCCGGCACTCCTGAGACAGCTAGAATCCACGGGCCTATGGTGACTGCTATGATGTATCCTCCCTTTCCGTGGAGTAGGAAGTCCTCAACCTCGCGCTCACTGAGACAGCTTGATATGCATTTACAGTTTTCGAGCAGTGCGATGGCGTTCTCACCGATTTCCTCCCCTTCTTTTGTTAGCCTGCTGAAGATTACGTTTCCCGACTTGTCGAGGAGGAAGGTGTCAAAATTAGAAGACTTGAAACTCTCATTTATGACCTCCTCTACTAGGCCGATGTCGTTAGTGCTCATGGTATCAACCCTTACAAGTATAATGTTTTTGAGTAACGTTTCTCGTTGATAATTATTAATTATTTTCGGTTGTAGGATGGTGGGAGCCTCCGGGGGAAACAGTGGAAACACTGGAAGTGACGCATACAAAGGTGTTTATATCTTTAAAATAACTTTGAACAAGAACAGGGAAGTGGAAATGATATCATCAGTAGAAAAACCGTTTAACCAAACCATGTTCTCACCGGAACACGAACAACTACTGGTTAAACCCCACGAGATCATACTCCAGAACATAAGGGAGAACGGCCTGTACCGGGTAAACTACTCCTTCAACGGCAGACTGTCAGAGCCAAAAAACGTGGGTAAACTCATCAAAACCTTTGAGAAGGACCTCAAACTCCTCAGGGAGGGCGTAAAGCGTGAACCACAGCTGGGAGGCTTCATCTTCTCCGTCCTCGTCTACGACCGTGAAACAGTACACAAACTGTACCTCTTCCTGCTATCCCACAGAGCAAGAGTGAAAGTGGAGCGTCTAAACTGCGACGAGAAACACTTCGCAAAAATCCAAGAGAAAATACTACGCTCACCCCTCAACTAAAACCACCAAGAATAAGCACTTCCCCCCAAATACGCAGCACCCCCTATTTCGGTTTTTAGGGTGTTCCACCCTGAGGTAATTGATATAAGTGTTGCAGCTCAATTTACGCCATGTTCTTGTGGAGGTTGCAGTTTGAAGACGCGTGTAATAATTATGGGTGCTGCTGGAAGAGATTTTCACAATTTTAATGTTTACTTCAGGCAGAATGACCATTACGAGGTTGTCGCCTTCACCGCCGCGCAGATACCGAAAATAGAGAACAGGATATACCCCCCAGAACTCGCGGGTCCACTGTACCCCCAGGGTATAAGGATATATCCTGAACAGGAACTGCCCACGCTTATAAAGAAGCTAAACGTGGACCAGGTGATTCTGGCGTACACCGACCTCTCTCACCTAACCGTGATGAACAAAGCCTCACTCGTTCTGGCGTGTGGAGCTGATTTCTGGCTTATGGGGCCCAAATCTACCATGCTGGAATCGAGTCTTCCCGTGATATCCGTGTGCGCGGTGAGAACCGGGTGTGGAAAGAGCCAGACCACCCGAAAGATTTGTAGAATCCTGCGCGAAAAGGGACTGAGGGTAGTTGTCATAAGGCACCCCATGCCCTATGGTGATCTCAGGAAGCAGGTGTGCCAGAGGTTCGCGGACTACGAGGACCTGGACCGGTACAACACAACGATAGAGGAGAGGGAAGAGTATGAACCCCACATTGACCAAGGAGACGTTGTATACGCTGGAGTGGATTATGAGAAAATACTCCGAGAGGCGGAGAAGGAGGCCGACGTAATAGTCTGGGACGGGGGCAACAACGACTTTCCCTTCTACAGGCCCGACCTGCACATTGTGCTGGTTGACCCGCACAGACCCGGACACGAACTAACATACTACCCCGGAGAGACGAACGTCAGAATGGCGGATGTGGTTATCATCAATAAGATTGACACCGCGAAGCCGGACCACGTGGAGGAAACCATAAGCAACGTCAAGAAACTCAACCCCGAAGCCACGGTGATAAAGGCTGCCTCCCCCCTGACCGTGGAGAATCCCGAGCTTATTCGTGACAAAAGGGTGCTGGTTGTTGAGGATGGGCCCACGCTGACACACGGAGGAATGAGCTACGGAGTCGGAATTATAGCCGCTAGGAAGTATGCGGCGAAGGAGATAGTCGACCCCAGACCATACGCCGTCGGGTCCATAAGAGAGGTGTTTCGGAACTATCCTCAGATAGGGTCGCTTCTTCCTGCAATGGGGTACAGCCCCGAACAAATAAGAGAACTAAAGGAAACAATCGAAGCGGTGGACTGCGACAGCGTGATCATAGGCACTCCCATCGACCTCAGAAGATTCCTAAAAATCAATAAACCCACAGTGAGAATAAAATACGACATCCAGGAGATCGGAAAACCAGACCTTGAGGAGGCGCTGGAAAACTTTCTCCAAAAGAAAAAATAACGAGTAATGAGGAAACAAAAAAGAAGGGAAAGAACCGTGTT
>JAUQYY010000393.1 GCA_030587505.1 Candidatus Sigynarchaeota archaeon | reverse complement strand
CCCTTTGTTGTCGTTCGCTCCTCTGCCGTAGACCCTACCATTCCTGACTACTCCTTCGAATGGGTCCACCGTCCATCCGTCTCCTGCGGGAACGGTGTCCATGTGAGCGTTCAGTATCAGCGTTGGTCCGTCCGACGCTCCCCTCAACGTCCCTAAGACGTTCACCTTCTTTTCTCCCCCCGACTCGAGCAAAACCTGGAGCTCCTGGGGGAGGTTTCTCTCCTCAATCCACTCCTTCCACTCGGGGTTGAACTCGTCTATTCCGAGAATGACATCGAATTCCTTAGCGAGGTCACACTCCACGAGCCGGGATTCTAATCCGAGTTCCTTCATCCTGGATTCCACGACCCCGGCGACCTCCTTGGTTTTGCCAGGAGGGTTCTCCGACCTCGTCCTTATAAGGTCTCGCAGAAAGAAAACGTTCTCCTTTTCGGCTTCATCAATAAGTTTCAAAACACGGTTAAAGCCACCTTCTCCCACCTTGAAATCCTCCAACGGTTTGTGAATTTAAAGCCTAGGGGAATAAATAAAGCTATCTCAAGGGGGTGAAAATTAGGGGGGTGGAAGAAAACAACAAAAGAAAAAGGGGAAGGATTGATGCCTGGCTGTGCAGGTTTATGCCTCGGGCATGGAGTCGATATCCTCGAGAATCTGGAGGCAAAGTTTCAGCGCGTTTTGCAGGTTCTTCTCGCTTATGTTCTCGGGGACGTCTTCTGGAATGTGCCAGAGTGTGAATAATTCGTTTTCGTCCATACCCATGATGGTGACCGACTTGTAGCCCTTTCTTGCGATGGGTGTGGCGTCGGTGTTGCCGTATTTGAGCTCGATTGGTTTCACCGGGACCCTACACTTTTTTCCGGCCCTAACGACTATGTCGGCTAATTCCTTTGAAAGGTTTCCAGCCACGGATATCTCCTTGGTGACGACCCCGAACCTTCCCTGACCGACTGTCTCCAAATTGATCACGTACGCTTTTTCGAGTTCTTTTCCGTGTCTCTCGGCGAAGACTTTGCTTCCCAGCGTCGCCGGCTCTTCTGTTCCGAAGGAAACTACCCAAACCTCTGTGTTTCTGGGCGGATTCTCCGAAACTCTTTCCGCTATGCCAAGAATCACGGCAACTGCTGACAGGTTATCGTTGGCTCCCATCACCGGTGTGTTTGTTACCATGTTGAAGGTAAAGTATGCGCCGGACAACACGCTGGTCAGACCAACCACGATTGCGATGATGTCAATGTAGAGGTTGAATCGTATCATATCTGTGACTGTTAGAAGACCGAGGCTCGCTTTGAGTGAGTTCACTCCTGTGAACAGGTCGAGATAGAGCCACACACTCTTCACCGCCGCGATGACCGCGAGGAGGATGGCTGAGTAAACGGGTATGTTCTGCAGTAGGGGTAGTCTCTTCTTCTGTTTTGCGAAGAGTGGCATGTAGAAGGCCGAGTCGTGGTGTCCCGAGAAAATAACTCTCCTCTTGACCTTCTCCTTTGGCTTTATTTTTGCGATTACGTTCTCCGAGGTTGCTGATTTGAATAGCACGTCAATGATTTCCTTTCCTCTCATGCGAGTGAGAAAGAGAATCAGAATAGTTACTACTATTATAACTGTGGTCAGTGCTGGGAGCACAAAGTAGAGAATAAACGCTATTAGAATGCAGGCGAGTTCGAAGATTATGAGTCCCTGCAAAACTCCGGGATGACACTTGAATTCCTCGACGGTGACCCTGTTACTCATCGGCCTCAGCCTCTTCTTCAAGTACTCCGCCGCCTTTGCCTCCTGGGGGCTTCCCGCTATTCTAGGCCCGATGGTTTCACAAATCTCATAAATGTAGTCAACAAGCTTCCTAGGCAAGATACCCACCTCTCGATTTTCTGAAAAATTCAGAAATTTCCCATCGTACCGTTTTGGTATGTCTTTTTTCATGCTTATGAGTGATAAAACTTTCTGTGTGAGAATTTCAAACAGTTACGCAGCCACGTTTGGCGGTGTCTCCCGTGGTTTTCCAGGGCAATTGAACGTGGCGCACTCCTCGCCCTCACGCCTAGGAGTGAAATATGAAGAACTGAGCTTCTTTCCTGGCCCGCTTCTCGAAATGTTCCTCCCTATAGTAGGTCTCGTCGGGTTGTGGTTTCGGCAAATTATCCAAGTATTTTGGGTTTTCTCTTCCTGGGTTTGAAGTAGTCTCCAACTCTCTCAGCCAGTCTCACGTGGCTTATCAGCGTGGATTCTCTCGCTCGACTTGCGAACAATAGGTGGGGGGGTTTCTCCGTGACCGACATTCGAACAAAATCGTCGCCCAGTTTTCTAACCAGTCTTACGAACTCGTCGTCCTGGAAAAGTTCCTCAGCACTCTTCGGGTCTGAGGCCTTTACCACGAACTTCCTCTCCATTCTCGGAGCGTTCACCTTTTCCAGTCCTTCAAGGGTCTCTTTGTCCTCTTTTGTGATTTCCTTGCTGGTGGTGTTGATGATTTCGAGGCGAACCCTTGGTTTGGTGAGGAAATTAGCCGTTGTGAGAAGCATGTCGTGGTGGGGGCGGAACTTTGAGATGATGTGGTGGATGAGGTTTTCCCGGTTCAGGAGGAAGAGAACAACTTCCCAGTTTTTGAGAGGAACCTTCTTCTTGGTTTCACAATACAGCCTGAAGCCGCTGGACCTGTAAACCTGCTCCTTCTTTTTCTCACACTTTGGACCGAGTTCTGTCTTTAAAATAGCACCAAACCTTCTTATGAGCATCTTGTTGTATCTTGTGCCCCAGATGTAAACCCCTATGAAGACCGCCATAACAGCCACGGTGACAAATATTCCAATTGTACTGAACGTTTCAATGGGATCCGAGAAGCCAAACAAAAAAGCCACCTCTCAAACACCTTAAACCAAGCACCCTTAAAACTCTTACTAACCACCAATCGCTGGCCCAGATTTTTTAACAGACAGTAATCTGGGAAAGCCATTCAAAGAATATCTGCGTCTGTATGACTCCCTCTATAAAAGTTTTGAGAAAACATCGTAGACGGTTCTCCTGTGACCTATGAATAGGATTATCACTCGCCGCCTCTCTTCGTCGATTTCATATATTACCCTGTAGTTTCCAATTCTCAGCTTCCAAAAAGGAGAGTATCGCAAGTGTTCACCTTGTCTTGGAAGTTCTCTCAACTCCCTTATCTTCTCTCTTATTCTTCCTCCCATTTTTGGGTCTAGTTTGTCGAGAGCTTTTTTTCGCCTTCGGGTGGAGAAAAATCCTATACGTCATTCAGGTTTCCTCGAAGGGAACTAGAATCTCCGGTTTCTTTTGTGCTTCTCTGCTTCTTTTGATGAGCATTTCGTAAAACTCTCGAGTTTTTTCCCTTTCCTCGTAAAGGGCGATGATTGTTCTAATGGCTTCGCTTCTATCCTTAAAGCGTCCCTCCTTCACCCACCTGTCTATCCGCTCCACAATTTTTTCAGGCAGCTCGAGTCGAATCTGAATCATAATCATCCCGTAAACCTACTAATCGGGTAATAGTTAATAAATCTGTCTAGAAGCAGGCATTCCTACTCAGCTTTTGTTCTCGAATGGCGTCGGCTACACTGCTAGGAACACCCCAAGCGAGTGAATTTAATCTGTGAACTTCATGAAGCCGCATTCAACACAGGGTTTACACAGGTATCCGTCGAAACTATAAAAAGGGCGCAGCTTAACCGAGTAACAAAATGTTTTTTTAACAAGTTTCTCTCTTTACAATAACATTGTCTTGTGAAGGGCATGAAAATGAGCGAGAACAGAGAAAGATACAATTTTTTTAGGCTGGACTCCTGCACCGAGTGTGGTGTTTGCCTCTCGAAGTGCCCGGTTATGCGGCTACCTCCCCCGCGGGCTAGGCAGGAGATCAGGAGGCTTATTAACGGTGAAAAAACCGACATCCTGCGGGAGTGCACCACTTGCCTCTCCTGCGACACCTACTGCCCTGAGAACGCGGATCCATACGAGCTGATACTGTACAGGTGGTACGAGCGGTACAGGGAGAAGGGTTTGGGGCAGACCATGAAGCTGCTGTCACCCAATCATCCCCGAAACCTTTGGGCGGCTCTGTGGAAAAAATTCCCCGAGGATGAGCGGAAAACGATTCAGTCATGGTTGAATCCGAAGAGGTCGGAAGTGTTCATGCTAGGGGGATCAATGACCAGTCTCGTCCCCTACCTCACACACTCCAAACTCTTAGAAGGCTTTGCCTTCACCGGCACCGCGGATTACTGGACCTGTGGAGCCCTCTTCTACCAGCTCGGACTGTTCGACGTGGTTGAGCAGGTGGGGAAGCGGGTAGAGAAGCAGCTCGAAAAACTGGGTGCGAAGAAGGTTATCCTGTTCAATGAACACGAGTACATTATGCTGAAAAAAATCCTACCCGAAAAATTCGGAATCAAATTCGACACTGAACTCCAGTGTCTAGAGGAGTGGCTCCTTGAGAGAATCGAAAAGGGAGACATAAAGCTGAAAACGAAGGTTAACATGAAAGTCACACTGCACGATAGCTGCTGGTCAAAAGCGATAGGCCCCGAATTTTTCGACACCACCAGAAAGCTGATAAAAGCCACGGGCGCAGAACTCGTAGAGATGCAACACTGCAGAGAAAATTCCCTGTGCTGCGGTTTCGGCGCAGGCGCGAGACGCTACAGTATGCTCGACATTATAGACTATTCACGAAACAGATTCAAAGAAGCGGAGCAGAGCCACGCAGACGCCTTGGTAGTACACTGCTCCGGGTGTCTATGGATCCTCTTAGTGGCAAAGGAACTCCTCGAAGTCAAAATGCCCGTCTACCACATTTTCGAACTAGTCCAGATGGCGGCAGGGGAGCAACCAGCACACAGACACAGGGAGAGAGCGTGGGACATAATCGGAACAGTCTTAGCCCACCCAATCGCAAACATTGTCAGAACAGGGAAAAAGTACTGGATAGAGCCCTTCCCGCCGGAGATAGAAAAAACAGCGGTAGAGCTAGAAGACAAATCAATACTCTCAAAGCTACTAGGACCCTTCCTAAAATGGAATTTAACAAGAAAGTTAATCTCGCTAACATTTAGAATGATAATTTCTCTTAGATAAGATTCAAGGGGTAGGTTAATCTCATATCTATTGGTATGAATCGGTGTGGCCAGCACTGTTCTACTCGAAATGGTGCCTCACGTCCCCGAGCAGGTACACCAGCATCGCCGCCCCTATGACTAACGCACTTACTCCTCCAAGCACCCCGAGGGTGGGGAGGCAGGCGGGCATGTAGAGAATCAGAAGCAGTGTGGGTGTGTGGAGGTGAGGGAGGGCGAAGGTCAGAGCGTAGAGGCCGGCGGCGACGTGCAGCAGGGCGCAGGCCACGGCCATTATCCTCCCCGGTTTCTTCATCTCGTAGAGGCCGTAGGCCGAGGAGAGGAGGAATCCGCCCAGCAGCAGGAAGAACAGGGCCCAAGACTGGTACTCGCTAAACCTTATCTGGTCGGTGAGGTACACAACGGTGTAAACCAGGATGGGATCCAGGCCCCAGGTTCCAAAAAACCCTCCACTCCTGCCAATACTGCTCGCGTACAAAAGCGAAACGACTAGGCACACCACCGCGACAGAGAGTAGGTACACCCAGATCAGGATTACACCCGGCGGTCTGGGCTTGGCGTTTCCTACCCCACTCCTCTCGCGCTCGGCATTCGAATCCACAACCTTTTTCCTCCTTCAACACGAACTTAACCTTTTGTACAGGGAGGCCAGACACTCTTGGAGATGCAAAGTTGGTGGAAGCAAACCGTTTTTGATGAACTCTTTTCCAAAGGCTGATATGACGGTTGAGTGTTTAGAGAACGCTAGATTTCTCGTTAGGAGTATCGCTTGAGCCGCGTAAAACATCGAATAATAAGAACGACCGGCGGAAAAATCTGGGTATCCTCCCCTTAAAAGCAGCTTTGCGGCTTCGAGGCTTTCATTCGCCTTTTTAACGAGTTCAGAAATGTCAATGTCTTTCATATGGAAATTCCCTCTCTCTTAGCGTTCAGGATGATAGGTAATCTTCTGGTTTTATACTCTTCCTCTTTGAAAGGGAGGATAGATATTACCATATCATATTTCAATTCTAATTCCCATATAGCATCGAAATACTTTTTACGTTCGGTCATCCGCTGCTCCATTTCTCCCAAAAGGATTATGAGATCTATATCGGAACCCTGAGAAAAATCTCCCCGAGCGTAGGAACCGCACAAAATGACGTCTTTCAAGTTATCCCCATAAATCTCCTTAAGACGCTTTTTCACCTCTACCAAAAGCTTTTTCATGGTTTGGGGTATCTCCCTCCGCATTTTATCTTCACCTATTCTTGTATGATTTATTGCGAGCTGTGCTAACTACCTTGTGCTGATTTTTCATGGTATTTATGAGACGCTAGTTATTCCTGTTCTATCTCTAAACAACCCTCGCTACTATTTCTTAACTTCCTTAAAGGGATTTTAAATGTTAATTGGGTTCGCATGCTTAAAATTTTGTGCATTTCCAGTTAAATGAACTTCCTCCCCTATGTTTTAGGTTTTAAACTCTTCACATACTTTCTCTATTAAAAAGGAAAACATGTTTCAATTAGGGTGAAGGTGAATGGATTTATCTGTAGTATCTATGGCACTCGTACCAGTCCCGAGCAGTGGAAACCACCCGTAATCACTCAGAAAAGTTTTAACCATTCTTTTGAATCTGTGGCTCTTTTCTGTGAAGAACCGCCCGATCGCTTCCGCCACCCCTACCTCGTTGAAGGAGACCATTAAGGCTTTTTGATGTTTCACCCACGCCGCTTTACCTTTCAAGAAATTTTTTCCAAAAACCAACTATGTCGAAGGCGGAGAACACAGCAGTCAAAGCTAAGAACACCAGCGGCGAAATCATCCTACCCTGAAGGTCAAATGTAATCCTTTCTACTTAAACTTATGTTTCACGTTTCCGTTCAGATAAATCGGAACGAGTACGAAAAATGCGGACGCTACGAACATTAAAATCATTACCAGATTCTTGTGTAGGAGAGGTATGGAGTTATCGAAACTGATGAAGTGATATAGCAGTGTGAGCAGGTTTATGTTGAAAACGCAGTTGCCTGCAAACCAGAGTGTCAGAAAGTATATGATTATGAAGACGGGATAGAGTGCGGCGTACAACATGGTGGCTCTCCGCGCCCAGCTCCTCATCCGGAGCAAACCCCAGGCCACGAAGACCAGCAGGGCGCCAAGAGCCGCGAGGAATAAAATCTGGGAAACCAAAAGCAGGCCCTGAAAGACAAGATTCCTTCCAATGGTCATAGAGAGAAACGCCCTAAACACCGCATCCCAACTACCACTACCAATCCACAAGTAAGCTAAGCTGGGGTCCAGAAAGATGCCGGAAAAGATATGGGAGAAAGGGTCAAGCAGGACAGTCAGGTAGTAGATGCCAAAAGCGAAGTATCCCAGAGAGTTTGCCAGGAGAAGCACCACAATCAGCTTCACGCCAACCGCCCCGCGAATCGGTGTACTCTCACCACCGTTACAACCAGTAATCGCATTTCGGTTTCCACCCAGACCCAAACACAACACCTCCAGAACTGCGCATAAATAAGAGGAAACACGTTAAGTCTGAATTTTTCCAGGATTCACGTTCTAGTTTAGAGCCACCTCCAACCAATTATCAGCTTTTCGTCAGAAACCATTCAGTAACATAGAAGACCACACGATCCCGGTGGTTGATCCCTCCACCCAACAGAGGAAACCGTCCCTGACCAAAACACTGGTGGTTATGTTTGTCAATGGATGCAGGATACCTACACATCTCGGCAATCCTCCTTCAGAGGCGAGTATCTACAACGTTCATTTCCCAAATTAGTTGCACATTAACATTTTCCCTCAGAAACTCACACCTAAACCGCCTTAACTCTTCCGTCGGACTTATTCAAACTCATGTTTTACGCCGCTCAGCAAGTACGCAACCGTTACAACTCCAAGCATCATGGAAGGAAACCCTAACAGAAACAGAAGGGAGAGAAGCCTAGGTTCTAACAGTAGTGTAAGTGGAACGAAAGCGAGCTCGAGCGCTATGAACACGATTCCCACCACCAACCCGAGGTAGCGTCCCCAGCCTTTCATGCCGAACAAGCCAGCGGCGGTAGGAATGCTCACTCCCGCTAGGATGAAAAGGTACCAAACCGCAGTTCTTAGGGATAAAACACTAGATTCGTTGACCTCCAGCCCGTTCAAGACATAGACCCAAGTAGGATCAAAGGAAGGAAGAATGCTCGCATAGACGAACGCCTCGCCGTATGCCAACTGCAGACGCAACTCCTCAGTGGGAAGATTGACCA
>JAUQYY010000386.1 GCA_030587505.1 Candidatus Sigynarchaeota archaeon | reverse complement strand
CCCCTAGAGAGGGGAAACACGGAGAAAAAACGAGGAGAAGGGGGAGGCCCCGCCCCAGCTGAGAGAAGGCCTCCCGAAACCCCCGAAACGGGGAAAAAACCCCCGGGGGAAGCGCGAAGCTGCAACCCACCCCAAAAAACCCAAGAAAAGTAAGCAAACCCCCCACAAAACACCAAAAAATTTTGCGAATCTATCGCCCGGGACAGACGAGATATACACGGCCGGTGAGAAGGAGTACGAGAAGCAGAAGGAGAGAATGAAAACAGGTATACCCATCAATCCCAGCCTTCAAAAAGACATACTAACCATGAAGGAAGAACTAGGTTTAGGCCAGTATCAATTCCCATTCTAAAGAAATCAACAAATAGGAAAAAAGTATTCGAAGTACTAAAAAAAGAATTATAAATTCACGTCCTTATGGCTGAGTGTGTGATGAATTTTTTTCTAGAGTTTTTGCTTACCTTCGAATTCGTCTATTGCCTTAATTACTAGTTGGGTGTACATCAGTGCAGGTCCGCCAGCCATTAGAACGGCTACGAAACTTGCTTCCATTATTTCGTCTCTTGTTGCGCCCGCATCTAAAGCGTTTTTTACGTGTAGTGCTATGCACCATTTACACTTTAGGGCTACCGATAATGCGACTGATATTAGTTCCTTTGTTTTTGTGTCCAGTGCACCTTCTGCTTCAACTCTTCTTAAGAAAACCATGAAGGCTCCGGTCAGTTTAGGATATTTTTTGGATGCATTTTCAACCAGTTGATTTACCTCATTTAGTGCTTTGGTCATTGACATTTCTTCTGTTGGTGCCATTTTTAATCGCCCGATTCACCGCAATAATTGAGATTATATAAAGTTAACTTTTGTTAATTTTCTATTCAAATATTCCTGCCCTAATAATTTTTACAACACACATAAAATAGCTCAAAATTAGAATAAATAAACTTTTAAAAAGTATTTTTTATTAACGCCGCCCTTACGGTTCGTGGGAAGATTTCAACACGATTTTTCTTGTTTCGGCAGGGATTACATGCAGCCCGCGAAGAGAAACTCCATTCCAACAGCGGTTGCGTATGATAGTTTCCCTATGGTAATTGTTAGGACTATTCTTCCGAGGTCTCCCATAGCGAAGTAGAGTTCGTGGTTGCCTATTTTGAAGTCCTTTACAATGTTCCACATGGCCGTCTATGCTGATTCGAATTGTGCCACCGGAGAGATATAGGCTTGCCTCTCCGATGAATTGATCTTCGTCGATTTGTAGCATACCGAAGCCTTGGAATATCTCGATGGTTAGAATGGACTCGCTGTTAGCCAGAATGTCTTCCATGTAGAAAAAGTCCAGATGAAGCTGGTCCTTGCTGAAGTAGTTTAGGAGCTGGTCTGATTAGTGTGGAGAACTCGGATCGTCGCTCGCCACTCCGCCGAGCATCAACGACGACGCTGTGGACTGGTCAACAATGATTTGCTCTAGTCCCATCACCATAAAGTACGGAACTACTATCCGTAACCATTCCTGATTGAACATCTCGTTAAACATGACGAACACTTCTTCGAGTTTGCACACTGCAACACTAGAGGTTGATTCGTTGTTGGAAGCGAAGTCGACCCAAGAAATTCTCGAAGGAATCATCGGCAGAAAACCACCCCTCGTTCTCCTACGACGAATCGGAGAAATGATAGCAAAAGAACTAGAGTCATATCTCCAGAAAACCTGCGGAATCACACTATCCCAGTTCGCAACCCTCGCCATCCTCTACCACGCCATGGGAAGAGGTGAAAGAATCCCCCTCAGCGAACTGGCAGAAAACCTAACCGTAACAAAAGGAAACGTCACCGGCCTCATCGACAGGCTCAGAGCACAGAAATACGTGAGAAGAATCCGCGACAGGAACGACCGCCGCCGAATCCTCGTCACAATAACACCAGAGGGGGCTGCAAAGTTTGAATCATCGATCCCGCACCACAAAAAGTTCATGCAAAGCGTCATAGGCGCCATCCTCACACATGAGGAGAGAACGCAGCTTCACAGGCTCCTCAAGAAAATCGACGAAAAACTACCCACAGTGCTCAAAGAGGTTAAAAACAAGCTCGAAACAGAAGAGGTGTAAAAATGTACGCCATAGAAACACACAATCTTGTTAAAAAGTTTGGAGACATAGTGGCCGTCGACGGAATAAGTATCAGGGTTAAGGAAGGGGAAATATTTGGTCTCCTCGGCCCTAACGGCGCGGGTAAGACAACCACGATATCCATGCTCTGCTGCATGATAAAACCCACCTCCCAGTGGTTTGGAATTTTCGCTGAAGAGCCTGTTTTTGTGTTGTATAACAGAGTTATGGGTGAAAAGTTTGTAGGTGTCACCCCCATATTATTAGGTTAGTCAATCTGAGGGGGTGACATCGGATGAGGGGCGAATCCTCAATCGTTCTGAGTGGGTTGAGAAATATATACTTTCCGCCCTGCGGCTGCCGGGGGTCTCCCCGCCGGACGAGGTCCTCCTCAGGGCCGCCTGGAAAACGCTGGAGGAAGGCCGGGTTCCGGAGAGGATCGGAGAAACCATCCTCCCTAAAGGGGTTAGAACCAGGCTCAACACCCTCCTCGGGGCGTGCCACAGGGTGGAACAAGAGGGCG
>JAUQYY010000092.1 GCA_030587505.1 Candidatus Sigynarchaeota archaeon | reverse complement strand
TCCCGTAGCAGAAAAATAAATTGAACAAATCAAGGTGTTACGAATGGCTGAAAACGAGAGTATTAATGAGCAAGAGACACCACCAGCTGAGAGAGAAGTGAAACCCAGTAAGCCTGCACGAAAAAAGCCGAAACGCACTGTTTTCACCACAGGGTTCGAAGAGTTCTCCGGAAAAATGCTGCCCATAACCATGATCGTACTTGGCTTGGCTATCATATTCGGCTGCGTAGTCTACTTCATTACACGCGAATCAGTTCAGTACTGGTTTCTTTTGGGAAACCCAAACTTGCTTGGTTATGTCCTAGTTAATACGCTGCTTTTCCCGTTCATGATTTCTCGAATCGCTATTGTCTGTTTTGCAGGTGCCGGTCTAATGCTGATGATATACGGTTTCGCGTTCTATTTTCCAGAGGAGAGAGAAGAGCTGCAGAGGATTTCGATGATTTCCGGCTTTCTCCTGGGATCGCTATACCTTCTTCTGCTATCCGTAGCTGGAATACTAATGACTACCGTCTGGCTGTACGACCAGGCGAGCTTCCAAATAACATTCCTCGGAATACCAATTAGCATTTCCACGGGGTTCTGGCAGTACATCCTTCTTGCCGCAGCTGTACTACTGTTGGTGCTGACTTTGGTGAAGTGGATTATTCCGAATGTTCAAGAGGATATCAAAAAGATCATTTTTCCACTATCAACCATCGCGGTCTGGCTGCTCGCTATCGCCGAATGGACTAAGGTGACCCTTACAACCGCACAATTTACCCCGCTCTCATCAATAACGCTTCTTCCGTCCTCACTGTTTATGGGGGAGCCGCTAATAGAAGGCGCAGCACTCATTGCGCTCGGCTTAGGGATGCTTCTAAAGCTTACCGTTGCGGGAGAGAAGGAAAACATAAGGTACGTCTTCACCGCAATGGCTGGTCTAGTTTATGGAATCTCCCTGATACATCAAATCCTGCTGCTCGGAGCGTTCAACACGACCATGTTCTGGGCAATTGCAATCGTCTTAGCTCTGGCTGCCGGTGTACTGATAGTCCTTAACGGAGTTGTCTACTTCAGAGACTGCGCGGAAAAAATCTGAAAACTCTTATTTCCCCTCAATTTTTTATAATTTAGACCCAATACTGTGAATTAGGGCAAGGAAAGTGCTGATTCACACAGCCGACCCTGGTCTCGAAACATTGTGAGAAAGACTGTAAAACTTTTGAAATTTCGTTGGTGATGAGTCTGGATAAGAGAGCGAGGATAGCAAAAGAGGCTGCACGGCTTCTTTATTACGGATTGGCGGATGAGTACTACACCGCCAAGCGTGAGGCAGCCAAATCCGTGGGCGCGAGGACTTTACCCACAAACAGAGAAATCGCCGAAGAATTGGACCGGCTCTCCGACCTATTGGAGGGCCAGGAGAAAAGAGAGAACCTTAAAAAAATGAGAAAAGAAGCCTACAGGCTTATGAAGGTTCTTGAGAGATTTAGCCCAGTCCTCGTGGGGTCGGTGTGGAGGGGAACCGCACGCAGGGGAAGCGACATCGACATAAGGGTGTATAGTGAGGATGAGAAGGCCGTGATAGAAGCGTTGAATCAGAGTGAATGCAGAATAATCAGAAGGGAAAGAAAAACAAAGACGGTGGATGCCGATAAAAAATCGTATCTCCACGTCTTTGTGCAAACGCCCCAAGGCTACGAGGCGGAAATCGTAATACGCTCTCCAGAAGACGCCGACGTTAAGGAAAGGTGTGAAATATTCGGTGATGAGTTGAAGGGATTAAAATTAAAAGAGTTGGAAGAAATAATTCAGAATGACCCCCTAAGGAAATTCATCCCACCATAAAATAGGATTGTAATCACCTACTCGAAAGATTGTAGAAGGGATATTTGATTGAAAGCAGTTATTCTAGCCGCTGGCGAAGGAACAAGGCTGAGGCCGCTCACACTTACGCGCCCCAAGCAGATATTCCCAATCGCGGGCAAACCTCTTCTAGAGCACACGCTAAACGCCTTGAAAAACGCGGGTATTAGCGATGTTCTCATAGTGGTGGGATACCTGAAGGAAAAGATAATTGAAATTCTTGGAAACGGCGAAAAGCTGGGAATCAGCATAACATACGCGGAGCAACCCGAGGTTTTGGGAACAGCCCACGCAGCGAGTCTGGCTGAAAGATTCGTTGGGGATCAGCCTTTCCTGCTTATTAATGGTGATGTTATAACAAAGGAAACAACGTACCAAGGTTTGAAAAACAAGTTCGAGAGGGAAAAGCCTGACGCTGTTCTTTCTGTGACGCAAGTGCTAGATCCATCTAAGTACGGGATAGTTCAAACAGAAAACGGCAGGGTGACAAAAATAGTTGAGAAACCATCCCAAACGTCGCCATCCGATTACGTAAACGCAGGCATTTACTTACTGCCCCCGGAAATCTTCGAGGCGATAAGAGAGACAAAAAAGTCACAGCGGGGAGAGTACGAAATAACGGATTCTATCCAGTTACTAATCGACCAGGGTAGAACCACACTCGCGTACGAGATAACGAGCTACTGGTTTGATATTGGACACCCGTGGGACCTGCTAGACGCAAACAAAACCTTAGTAGAGGGCACGGAGTACAAAATAGAGGGTGAGGTGGAGAGCAGGGTAACGATAATTCCCCCCGTGTACATTGGTAAAAACACCATTGTTAGGTCGGGAACCTACATAAAGGGCCCTGTTTACATAGGTGAGGACTGCGACATCGGGCCGAACAGCTATATCAGGGAGTGCACCACCATTGGAAACAGGTGCCACATAGGCAACGCCTGTGAGATAAAGAACACAATCATCTTGGACAGAACCAATGTCGCGCACCTATCATACGTTGGAGACAGCATAATTGGGGAAAACGTGAACCTAGGCGCAGGAACAATAACAGCAAACCTTAGGCTCGACGAAAAGTACATCGTGACACCAGTAAAGGGAAAAAAGGTAGACACGGGGAGAAGAAAGCTGGGAGCGATGATAGGAGACCACGTGAAAACGGGAATAGGAACCACGATAATGCCGGGAGTGAAAATAGGACCATACAGCCTGATAGGACCCAACATAAACCTGTGGGAAGACGTGCCAGAAAGATCGCTGGTCTTAGAAAAACAAAAATTGCAGGTAAAAAGAATTGATTCAGATGAAACCCGCGAAGCCGATTAGAGAAGTGGAGGAAACCCAAGAAAAAAGAACCCTGAGAGACGCCAATAAGAGAATCCATAGCTGAGCAAACCTCTGAACAGGTGTAAAGAAGAATGGATGTAGGGGGGTTACACCAGGCCTAGTTACCCAAAAGCTTCAAAAGTTTGACGTGGTTTCAGTATTTAATGAAGCTGAGCTGGATTTAACTGGGAATTGCCAGTTGGTTTCTGTGTGCGGTTCTTCTTTAAGAGTTTTTCAGCTCTTGTTCTTAATGGACTAAACCGAGAAAAGGGTGTTCAATTGAAGCTCGAAGTGCCTGAGATTAATGTCGTAAGAAAGGATTTTAGGAAGGTGGACATCAGATTTGCCTTGGCGTATCCCAGCGGGTACCAGGTAGCCATGTCCTGCTTAGGTTTTCACACCCTCTACGAGATGCTTAACACGCGTCCAGACGTTGCCTGTGAGAGAGTGTTTAGCTCCGTCTCCACACCTCTTTCCGTTGAGTCGGGACAGCCCCTGGTGAATTTTGATATTGTGGGTTTTTCGCTTCAGTTCGAAACGGACTACACGAATGTTTTGAGGATGATTTCTAACGCGGGTATCCCTCTGCACTCGAGTAAACGTGGAGCTGATCATCCTTTGATAATTGCGGGTGGACCCTGCGTCTTGGAGAACCCCGAACCGCTTTCGGAGTACATTGATCTTTTTATTGTGGGCGAAGCGGAGCCTGTGCTCGACGAGCTGCTTGACGTGTACATTGAGGGCAATCTTTCCCGTTCGAATCTTGAAGCGCTCTCCGAGCTTCCAGGCGTGTACGTTCCCGGATACTCCAAGGAGCCCGTTAAAAGAGTGTGGTGCAAGATTCTCGAGGAGGCTTACCGACCAGTAACACAGGTTGTTCCCCAAGTGGAGGACGGTGACCCCCACGTGCCCGTTTTTGGAAGGTCCCTCCTCCTGGAGATTTCTAGAGGTTGTGAGTGGGGGTGCAGGTTCTGCCTGATAGGGTACACGGGCAGACCCATGCGAAGCCTCAGTGTGAAAACCGCATTGTCAACCATTGAGGAGGGTGTTGAGAGAACGGGCGTGAGGAAGGTTACACTCATCGCTCCTTCCCTGTCGGGTTACAGGGACCTTGTTGAGCTCTGCTGGAGTATTGTTAATTCGGGTTTGGAGCTTTCGGTTTCAAGTCTCCGCGTAGACTGCGTGTCCGAGGAATTGTTGGATGCGTTAGCTGAGGGGGGAACGAGAACAGTCACACTGGCGCCGGAGGCGGGAACCCAGAGGCTGCGGGAAGTGGTGAACAAGAGTTTCGGTGATGACGAGATTTTCTCTGCGGCTGAGATGATTCAGGAGAAACTCCAAAACATTAAGATGTACTTCATCCTTGGTTTACCGACAGAGACAATGGAGGACGTGGAGGGTATAGTGAGTCTGGCGGAGCGGATAGGATCTTTGGGTTTTCCTTCCCGGGGTGTCAGGCTGAGCATTAACCCCTTCGTTCCCAAGCCCCACACGCCCTTCATGTGGGAGCCGCAGCCCGCCGTGGGGTACGTCAGAAAGTGCAGGAATCTCATTTCTTCGAGGTTAAAGAGAAATCCGAGAATCAGCGTAGAAGGTTTCGATCCTAGGTGGGGTGCAATAGAGGCGCTTCTCTCCCTAGGGGACCGCAGCGTCGGGAGGGCTATTGAGTTGGCTTCGAACTATGGTGGTGGTTTGGGAGCTTGGAGACGCGCACTAAAGGAGGCGGAAATCATCATCGGAGAGATAGTCGGCGTTGAAAGGGACCCGGATGCGGTGTACCCATGGGATACTGTGGACGTCGGTGTCAGTAAGGAGTTTCTTTTGGCGGAGAGGGAAAAAGCCTACAGGGGGGAAACTTCGCCGCCTTGTAGTATTAAATGTTCCAAATGCGGGTTAGGTTGTAACTAGGATTACGAAACATTTTTTATGAGGCCAAAGAAAGTTTTGAGTGGGAGTACGCCATGGAGATTGACAAGAAGAAATTCAGAGAGGAATTCCCCCACCTGTACAAAGAGCTGGAAAGCGGGGAGATGAAAACCCCCATACACGGAGTAAGAACCGAAGACATAGGAGACTTGGACATAATCAGGGTGATAAGAAGGTGCGATAACGAAGAACAGGTTCTGGAAATAGTTAACTACATGCTGAGAAGAGGGGAACTCTCCCAGGAGTATGCTGACAACATTCTGAAGCAGCTTAGGGAAAGGGGACTGAGATCCTTTGGAAGCAAAATCACCTGGGGGTACTTTGAGAGGGAGTACCGATAGTGCAGGTGGATGAAACTCGAAAAGTAACTTAGGAGGGTGATATTGCAGTTAGCTCCATTGAAAAATTAATAACCTGATTTTTGTGGGAACGCGGTTCCGGTCTGTTGGAAAGGCGTAAAAAATTTTTCTGATTTTTCTCTTAATCTCAGGGAGGGGTATAATAAAGTTATTTAAGTAGTGGAGACAAAATTGTCAGAAGGGATGAAAAATGTTAGTGGGAATCGTAGGTAAGCCGAATTCGGGAATCCGAAACACGAAGCGTGTTCATGGCCCGAGAAACAACTTTTCTGAATGCGGCTTGCCTCACGGAATACAAGGTGGCGGATTACCCGTTTACTACTGTGGATGCGCAGCAGGGAACAGGCTACGTTAGAATAGACTGCGTGTGCAAGGAGCTCGGAGTGAAGGACAACCCTCGAAACTCCGTGTGCGTAGACGGGGTACGCTACATCCCGGTGAACCTGCTCGATGTTGCGGGGCTGGTGCCCGACGCTTGGCAGGGACGTGGGTTGGGAAACCAGTTCCTGGACGATCTCCGGCGCGCCGACGCGCTCATACATGTGGTTGACGCGTCTGGATCAACAGACATTGAGGGGAAGCCCATTGAGCCCGGAACGGGAAACCCGGTGGAGGATGTGGAGTTTCTTGAGAGAGAAATCGCCATGTGGCTTAAGCAGATCATAATGCGTGACTGGCAGAGAATCACGAGGGAAGTAGAGGTAGCGAAGGAGAAGCTCGAGGACCTCCTCATGAACAGGCTGTCCGGGCTGGCGATAAAAAGAATTCATATTAAAAAGGCCCTGCAGAGTGCGAAGCTCAGCCCAGATAGGCCTAAATCTTGGAGTGACGACGACCTGTACAGGTTTGCACACGAGCTGCAGAGAGCCGCGAAGCCCATGCTCATATGCGCAAATAAAATCGACCGAAAAACCTCGGCTCAGAACCTGGAAAGGCTCAGGGAGAAGGGTAGAGTGGTGCCAGCCAGCGCGCTCGCAGAGTTCATGCTAAGAAAACTCGCCGAGGAGGGAGCGATAGAGTATAGACCTGGCGACTCGAAATTCAAAATTATAAACCCAGACAAGATTCCAGAAAAGCAGAAAGGTATTTTGGAAAAAATACAGAAGGAGATACTAGACAAGTATGGGTCAACTGGGGTGCAGGAAACCCTCAACCAGACGGTTTTCGGAGTCCTCGAAATGATCGCGGTGTACCCAGTCGAAGACGTGAATAAGTACAGTGACCACGACGGAAACGTTTTACCAGACGTTTATCTCGTACCGAAGGGTACCACCGCGAGGGAGCTAGCATACCTTATACACACAGACCTAGGTGAATCCTTTATTTACGCAGTGGACGCCAAGTCGAAGCAGAGATTGTCGGAGAATGCAGAGTTAAAAGATAAGGACGTTATAAGAATAGTAGCAGCCAAAGGGCAGAAATGAGCAAAAAGGGTTGATTCTAACCTTAACTGAACAAGAGGAATGTATGTTGACCGGAAGCACGAAATGTCCGAGATGTAATGGAACGGGAAAGGTGATATGCAAAACGTGTGGTGGTCGTGGAATAACCGACCCCTACACGAAAATAATATGCAAAACCTGCTGGGGAACCGGCAAGGTAACATGTCCAGTATGCCAGGGTGAAGGCTGAAAGACCGGCGGGCAAACGGGCGGGGGCTCTGGCGTGTCTCTAGAAGGTGCCCGCGTTTCCGTGTCAGCCAATTACCAGCAACTGTCCAGCGAATCCCTAGAGCTGGTCGAACAGTTATTAAAGGATTGGTTTCAAATAGATTAGTAAAATTGACAAAAAGTTTTAATCCGGAACGAATCCATAGCCTGTAACGAAGAAGTTACTGGGTGAGGAAAATGGCGAAGATAGTAATTATTGGTGCAGGAGCCGCTGGCACGACAGCTGCGCTTTGGGCAAAAAAGACCGACAGAAAATCCGAAGTGGTTTTAATAACTCGTGAGCCATACCCAGAGTACTCCCGATGCGGATTACCCTACACAATCTCGAAAATCATACCTGACTTTCACAACTTAATCTCCCACGAAGCGGGATGGTACGAAAAATTCGCGAAAATAGATCTCCGACTGGAAACAGAGGTAACAGACGTCGATTCCAAAGCCAAAACGGTAAAGGTGAAAAATCTCAAAACAGGAGAGGAAGAAACCATAAATTACGATAAGCTGGTTATCGCCACAGGCTCATACCCCGCGGCCCCACCGATAGAAGGGGTGAAGGACAAGGAGGGTGTATACTTCCTGAGAACCCTCCAAGACGCTATGAACATTGCGGCCGCCGCAGAGAACGCGAAAAACGCGGTGGTGATAGGCGCGGGGCTCATCGGCGTTGAAACCGCGGAAAACCTCGTGGAAAAAGGCTTGAAGGTAGCCATAGTAGAATTCCTACCGAGCGTTGTACCACTGATGATAGACCCGGACATGGCAGAACTTGTAGAGGAGGAGCTAACCAAGCACGGAATGGAAATCTACACCAACACAGCGGCGAAAGCGGTACTGGGCGAGGAAAGAGCGGAGAAAGTGCTGATCGAAAATCGCGAAACCAAGGAAACCAAGGAGATACCAGCGGACCTTGTTGTAATCGGCGCCGGGGTGAGACCCTACACCGAAATAGCCGAAAAAGCGGGAGTAGAGCTGGGAACCACCAAGTACATCAAAGTAAACGAGAAGTGCGAAACAAGCGTCCCAGACATTTACAGCGCAGGAGACTGCACAGAGTACCCCGACTTTGTGACCCGGCAGCCCCTACCTATGGGCATGGGCACCATAGCTGTCAGACAGGGTAAGGTCTGCGGCATCAACGCCGCGGGCGGCGAAGCCAAGATGCTTCCGGGCGTCCTTCTAACGCGGATAACCAAAATTTTCGAGATTCAAATCGCCGCGGTTGGACCCACAACACACCAGTTAGAGAGAAGCGGAATCAAACCGATCATAGGTAAGGTTACGGGGTCCTCTAAGCCCGAGTACTATCCCGGCGGCAAGCTCATCAGGATGAAGATTCTGGCAGATGAAAAAGGCAGAATCCTAGGGGCACAGATTGTAGGCTACGAGGATGTGCACCAGAAAATCAACGTAATCGCAGCGGCGATGCAGGTGGGTATGAC
>JAUQYY010000385.1 GCA_030587505.1 Candidatus Sigynarchaeota archaeon | reverse complement strand
GTGGAGAAGGGCACACCCGGCTTCAGGGTGGAGAGAATCAACGAGCTTGGAGTCTTCGACGCCGTGCGCAACGGAACCCTCCACTTTGACAACGTACGCGTACCAGAGGAGAACATTGTCGGTGGCGTCGGCGGGGGCTGGGGAGTGATGACCAACGGGCTGAACTTCGAGAGGCTAATGATAGCCATCTGCATGGTCTCCGCCATAAGGGAAGCCCTCAGAAACGCGCTCTACTTCACCGAGAGAAGGGTGCAGTTCGGCCAGAGGACCATCGACTTCGAGAGCAACCAGTACAAGATAGCGGACATAATCATGAGGCTAAAATCAGTAAGACTCCTCTGCTACTACACCGCCCACCAGGAAGACCTTGGCAACAACCCCGTAATAGAGGCGAACGCGGCGAAAATCATGGCAACCGAACTGGCCACGCAGTCCGCACTCGACGCCCTCCAGATCTGCGGGGGAGACAGCTTCACAAAGTACTACCCGGTGGAGCGGCTGCTCAGAGACTCAAAAATAAACGAGATCGGCGGAGGGTCAAGCGAGGTTCTCAGACGCCTAATAACCTACATTTACCGCAGACTCTATGCGGACGAGCTTAGACAGCCTAGGAGACGCATACATAAGGAGCTCAGAATCCCGATCCCGTACTTCGAGAAGCCGGGGGAGAAGCGCCCGAAACCCGCTCCCGCAACCCCGGAGGAATCCGAGAAGACTGTTCTCGAGGCTCTCGCCGAGGACTACTTCGTGAACCCAGGGCTACACATGAAGCGTGAGGAGCTGATGGACGACACTGGACTAAATAGTGAGCAGCTGGACGAGACGCTCCTCTCACTGGAGGAGAAGGGACTCGTAGACCTATGGAGAGACAAGCGCGGCGTGATCCGACTGGCAAAAGCAACCTACGAGGGACTGAACAGGGCGAAACCCTTCGAGTTTTACTGCTGGTACCCCGAGTGGAGCAGGGAAGACGAAAGATTCTAAAACCACCCTTTTTCTTTTCCCCCTCACGGTTACCTTTAATTCCCTGGGTTTTCATATTTTAACCTTAACCGTTGTAAGGGAGGTTCAACCGCAATCAAACCGGAAAAGGAAAGCGTAATAGCCAGGTTTTTTATTCTACCCCGAAGGTTCTACCCTACGAACCTGTACCTTCTCGTGGTTACGGACAGGCGATTGATTTTCCTGTCAAAAGCCAGAGAGTACATAAAAAAGCGTGCCTCCGAGCCGGTCATGACCCGGAGAGTACTTGAAAGCGAGGAGCTGGACAAACTGGTTGAGACGAGGAGCGGCAGCTACCACGTTAACCTCGATGATGTGTCCGAGGTGGAGGTGAACACCTCACCCTTCAAGGAGGAAACCTTCGGCTACTATATGAAAATCGCTGCGAAGAAAAAGAAAACCAAGTGGGATCTCAGATTCGAGGATCTTGAGGGCTTCAGAAGGACCATGAAAAAGCTGGGAATAAATTACGTTGAAAAGTAAACGCGCCTGCTCAGTAGTGGGGGGCTTCTGGGTGAATTTCCTCAACGTAGCTCGCTTCGAAGATGTCCTTTTCTTCTAGGGTTTTCTGGAGATATCCCAGTTTTCTGAGAACGGGCACAAACTTCATGGTTGAGTCTATGTATTCGCGTGAGAGCAGGGCGCAGTACTTCTGCGAAACGGCGTAGGTTTTCACCACGAAATCCACGCTTAACCCGCTTATTTCTCCCGTGACTAGTTTAGCCGCCTCGGCGGGTTTTTCTCTGATTAGAGTGCAGGCTCTCTTGTGCGCCTCTAGAAACCCCTTGATTAGTTGAGGGTGTTCTTCCAGTTCTCTCCTCACGAGTATGCCGTAGCTGGGATTATAGGGCCAGAGCCTATCCGGGGGGAGGACGATTTTTACGCTGAGCTGCTCGGATGCTGCGACGAACAGTGAGGGTGTTCCAACGGCGCCGTCTACTTCACCCTTCTCGAGGGCTTCTGGGAGAAACTCCGCCCACTCATAGTTCTCCACCGTGATGCCTGCTAAGCCGACCTTGTCGAGTAGGTCTCGGATGATAACGTCGTGTATGGAGCCCCTGGAGGGTGTACCTATTTTGCGGCCCTTGAACTGCTCCAGAACCCTGCGTGTGTCGCCCAGCTCTCCGAGCGTCTTGAATCTCTCGGGGGCTATCATCACTGTGCCTTCGACGTGCCCCCCGCCCACGCAAACTATGGAAGCGCCTCTGTCGATGGCAATCATTGCTGGCGGCAGACCGATGTATCCGACGTCAATGTGGCTCTCTCCGAACGCCTTGGTCATGGCGGGGCCCGTTGGGTAGAGCCTCCACTCAACCTCCATGCCTAGCTGCTTTTCCACCCATCCTCCGCTCTTCAGAACGTAGGCTGTGTGGTAGAGTGTCGGAAGGTATCCTACTCGTAGCCTTTTCAACCCTTTTCAGCCTCCCGCAACGGGCACGAATATCAGAACCGTGTCCCCGTCCTTCAGTCTTGCTTCGGAACCGACCTCTTTTCCGTTCAGAATCACCTTAACGTACTCTTTCAGATTGCCATCTTCGTTGAGCACCGCTTCGCTGAACTTTTCCCCGTATCTTTGGCAGAGATACTCTACGAGCCTGGAGACGGTTTCCTTGCTTTCTATTCCTGTTTCTACGGTGTCTTCTCCAACAATGTTTCGGAGCATCGTCAAGAATTTTACCCTTATCAATCCGTTTTCCACCGTTTGTTCCGTCGCGTTCAGAATACTTGAATCACAATTGTGAAGTAGAGCGGGGAGATATAAGAATTCCGAACCCCCCTACATTTATAAACTCTCGAATCTCTATTTCACTTGTGGGAAGACCCTTGGATGAATTATTCACGTATCCCGAAAAAATTCAGGGGATATTTATCGCGGTTCCGAGAAGGCCCAGACTACCCCAGATAAAGTACCTTTTCGTGGTCACAAACCACAGAATGATAATCTTCAGAGGACTCGACATCCTCAAAAACCCACCCCCCGAAATCAATCCCCACTCCCAGATAATTAACTGGAAGCACGTGAGCAAGGTTGTGGAGAGCATAAAGGGGAGCTACTGGATACCCCTATACGAGATCAAAGAGATAGTAGTAAACACCTACTGGCGGCGGGTCACCATCTACGGATACCTTATGACCATAAGAACCTACGACGGGAAAGAGTACAAGTGGAACCTACGATTCGACGACCTAGACAGAATGGAGCGCCTAACCTCAGAGCTCGGAATCCCCTTTAGCATCATCCGCAAATAAAAAAGACACATGCCCTCCACAACTTCTCCGCTTTTTAAAATGGCAGAGCATACTGATTAGTCTGTTTTCTTGGTAATACAATCCTTTATAATTTATATTCTATACCTACTAGAATAAGAGCATTTTATATTCTATACCTTCTAGTATAAAGGTGTGACTTGAAATGGAGCTTATAGACAAATTATTGATACATGACTGGACCGTGCAAAAAATACTCGACAAAAAAATTGTTCAAAAAGCCTCCAAGGCGATCAAGGCTAGAGTAACGAAAGTCACGAAGGAAAAAGACTCCGCAACTCTGAAACTCACAACTGGGCCGTCAATCAAATCCCTCGGAGCAGATTTCCTCGTAAAACTAAAGAACGCCAAGAAGGGCACCGTAATAGAGGTAAGAGGAGAACCAAAAGTCGCCTTAGAAGACCCCCAACTACTGGTGGAAGCAGGCGAAACTCTTCTAGAGAAAATTCAAAAACTATGCAAATAGTTGGGTGAAAACCCAACGACCACCGGAGCGTCTTCCCACTCCCAGAAAGAATGATGGATTATTACACCTCCGATTTGGACGGTGGAATCGTTAAACGGTTTTGAAACCTTCCCCCAGAAAAAAAGAGAAGGAGGGTGATGTCTCGCTCGGAGATTCATAGTATTCTTTTGATTCGTGCAATGCATTCGGGATTCGCGAATTTTTCCAAGTAGTAGTCGCAACCGGCACCTGCTTTCTGCCCTATATCTGAACTCACTAAGCGTCCGAGAGCGCAGATCGGGTTACCGTCAGACTTCTTTATGTCTTCCTCATGAAAAGCGCTGCAACTGTCCTTGAGGGGGCAGTTCTCAACCACGTACTTGATTGTGTCCTCATCCTCTATGCTGAAGCTCACCTGTGTCGGCATGAGTTTGAAGAACACTAACTTGTCTACCGACTGTTTCCAAGCATCAGCGAGGCTAGTAACCTCACCCGCTTCGTCGGCTTCCATCTGTTTGGCTACCTCGGTTGCTCCTATGCGTTGGGAGGTTCCGGTTGCTCCCTGAAGGGTGGCCTCGCTCTTTCCCATAGCGTATATCAGGGCGTTATATCCGTATGGATATTTTTCAAGATTCTTTTGCAGGTACTTCTTCACTTGGGGCCATTCCCAATCCTCTGCTCCCTCGGGTGGATTCTCTCCGATTTTCTTCGCTACAAACTCTACGGTGTGCTTCTTCGCCATGCGACTGAAAACCAAACCGTACAACTTCTCCTGCCTTTGTAGGATTGCTATGCCTACGTCAAAGATGGTGTTAGCGTCGACTTGGTCGTATTGGGTTTCTATCTTTTCCATTCCACCCACAATCCTTCGTTGAGAAAGGATTTTTATTATTTGCGTGTT
>JAUQYY010000091.1 GCA_030587505.1 Candidatus Sigynarchaeota archaeon | reverse complement strand
AACCAGCCTATCTCCTGTAAGTGGCAAGAACAATGATGCCGTGCTTCTCGGCCTCCTCATCCGCACTCGGGTGAATGAGGTAGCCGAACATGAACGCCAAAACCTCCCTCCCCGGGTAGGCGTTCCTCACCGTCTCAACGACTCTGGCGAAAGACCTAACGCCACTCTTATAAATCTTGGACTTAGTCTCACCCGCTATGAGCACCTCCGTACCGTCAGCCCTCCGCCCCCTACCAAAAAGATTAACCGGAACCGCAGCCTCACCATGCCTAACATACCTAGGCTCAAGCTCCCCCTCAACAGCAATACCCAGATGCCTCTCAAACCACCCCGGAGCCATAACCCTAGCAACATCCTCCAAACCAAAACCAACAGTATCACTCAAACGCCCAACCTGAACAGCCAACTCCCTCAAACTCTCCTCCGTCCTGCGCTGCGCTTCTGCGAGCTGTTCTACGACGCTCTCCAGCCTGGTGAGGCGTTCCTCCGTCCTGCGCTGCGCTTCTGCGAGCTGCTCCAAACGGTCCTCCGTCCTGCGTTGTGCTTCTGCGAGCTGTTCTACGACGCTCTCCAGCCTGGTGAGGCGTTCCTCTGTTCTGCGTTGTGCTTCTGCGAGCTGTTCTACGACGCTCTCCAGCCTGGTGAGGCGTTCCTCTGTTCTGCGTTGTGCTTCTGCGAGCTGCTCTAGGCGTTCTTCTGTTCTGTGTTGTGCTTCTGCGAGTTTGTTGACTGTGGCTGTTAGTTTGTCGAAGTCTTCTCTTGTTACTCTTATTTCGCGTACTCTTTCGTCTACTATTTTGATTATGAGTTCGTAGAGTTCGGGTGTCATAGTGGCCATCTTTTCCACTCTCTTGCGCTTTCTTTTTGGGTTCGTGGTTGGGTGTTTTTGTTTTTTCCTTCCGCTGGTTTTCTTGGGGGTCTACGGGCTGTTTGGGCATCGAGCTTAAGGGGTTGTTGGTGTTTTTGGTCCGGCTGTTTTTTCTTTAAAGGATGTAAGCGGAAAAACTATTTAAATCCCTCGCATTTTTCAGCGCCTTTTCCTTTTAATGAGGTGTCTGACCGGGATCCACTTTGGTGCTCCGCACTTTGTGTTGGGGATACGCGTCCTAGGGTATGTGGGGTCGCCTGTTCGTCTCTGATGTGGGTTTCGAACCGCAGAGGCACCCCTTTTCGGGTGAATCAAATTCGGCTGGTGGTGTAGGAATATTTGGTCTCATCTCTCTCGTAAGGATCCAAATTGGGAAAGAAGCCAAAAAAGCTTCTTTTCAACAGCAAGACCAAGCATTTCTACACCACCTTCGGCTGGGCCGCGTAGCTTTTATTATTCCGTTTGTTCACTTTGAAGGGTGGTGAGTTCTTTGGAAGACGAGTGTAAGGTGTGGCTTGAGGAGTGTCTACGCGTGTTTCCGGAGCTCAGGTCCCACCCTGTGACGGCTCGGTACGCCCGCATGACCAAGGGCCAGCTGAGCAGGCTCCAATTCGACCAACTCGACCCGCTTGTTGAGATACTGGCCCGTTCCCTGCCCGGAGTGGACAAAGAGAAACTCAACAAAGCGAAGCTACAACGGCTTTACCGAATCGAGATCAATAGCAGACTCAAGAAAATAGAAGACACCGAGCAGCGGAAACAGGTTGTTCGCTTCACCCTCATCCACCACATGGTGCAAATACAAGAAGTGTCGAAAAACGAAAAAGGGCAGGCCACAGCACCACCCCACGAAGTGCTCAGACGGTATAACAAGCTCATGGAGCTGGAAGGAAAACCAAAAATCAAAACCATAGAAGACTACCAGCAGAAAATAAGCCATATCCTCTCAGAACTAGAGCGGAAAACAGCCAGAAAAACAGCTAACAAGAAAAAAGAAAAAAAGAAAAAACCCAGAGAAGAGCAAAAAAAGCCAACCAAAAAGTTGAAACAATCCTGAAAACGCTAACACACCACACTAAAACTCAACCCGCGAACCAACAAGACGAAGATAACACCCTTCTAAAAAGACTGGCGACCCCCGCAGCAACAAACACGTCACCAACACTTCAGAACGGCTTCGAAAACCTAAACACCCCAACTAGTAAAAAGGCGTGGAAACAAGTGAGTATTCCACTCACTAAAGGTTCATGGAATAGTTTCATCTTGTACTGTTATCTCCCGTTTCCTCTTTCAAGAGTGTAACTTTATTGAGAAGTTATGCCGGCAAGTTTGCACATTTCCAACACATTTCCAGCAAGGTTTTTATTCTCCTGCTTTTCTTCTTTAATAGAGACTGTTTGGTGGGGAAATTTGGGTTTCGAGAGATTTGGTTTCAAACCTTATAGGCATCAGATTGAGTGTGAAGAGCTGATTTCTGATGGGTGTTCTTTCGTTTTGAGGTCTCCTACTGGTTCGGGTAAGAGCGAGGCTGTGTTCATCCCCTTCCTCGAGTACAGGGACTCCCTTCCTTTCCACCTGATTTACTCCTTACCTATGAGAACCCTTGTGGAGGACATAGCTGAGAGGTTTTCATCAGACAGGTTTACTCAATTTTTTTCCGATTTGAGGGTTGTTGGTCACCACGGGAAACGTCTGGACGCTCCTCTCTTTTATGCGGATGTTGTGGTTACCACAATTGATCAAACCGTGGGAGCCTATGCCTGTACTCCCCTCAGCCTGCCTCTCAGGTATGGCAACATTCCCGCTGGTGCCGTCTCGTCAGCTTTTCTGGTTTTCGACGAGGTACACACTTTTGACCCCTTACTAGGTCTGCAAACCGCCTTTATCCTAGCTGAACACGCATACACTACGGGTCTTCCTTTCGCCTTTTTATCCGCTACCCTACCCGATGTTTTTGTTGAAGAGTTAAAGCGGAGATTTAATGTCGAAGTTGTGGACGCGAAGGAAGAAGACATCCCAGTGAGAAGAGGAAGAGAAGTAACACTACACTACCGCGATGAGCTTCTAACCCCCGGGGCTGTGCTCAATATTTACGACTCTTCTGATGGGAACCTCATCGTTGTCTGCAACACGGTAGGAAGAGCCCAGGAGCTATACAACCAAATTAGGAATAAACGAGAGTGTGAGGTCATCCTCTTACACTCTCGCTTCCTGGAACGCGACAGGCAAAACAAAGAGAAACGCTTGAAAAAAATATTCAACCCGGAAGGCAAGTCGGATAAGAAAAGCATTCTCATTTCCACCCAAGTAATCGAAGTCGGGCTAGACATTTCCACCGACGTGATGTTGTCCGAACTGGCTCCTATCGATTCTTTAATTCAAAGAGCGGGGAGATGCGCAAGGAGGGGCGGGGAAGGCAAATTCTACGTTTTCAATGTTAAAAACTATTCTCCCTACGATAACGTGGCAGAACTGGTTGATGAAACGAAAAAGAAACTAAAAGAGATTAACGGAGAAAAAATAACTTGGAATCTAGAAAAGGAACTAGTGAACGAAATCCTCAGCGCACCCTTCAAAAAATACCTCGAACTCCAGCATGCCGCCGATATTCTCAGGCAACTCGCCGAGGGGGCCTTCGAACGAAACAAGCAAAAGATAGCTGGAACAGTGAGAGAACCCCTCTCCTGCGAAGTAAGTATACACCACAGTCCCCACAGTCTTGGCTCCTCCGTCTTTAATCTTCAACGAATCAAGATTCCCACAAGCGTTTTGAAAAGTTTCCTCAAAAGCAAGCCAAAAATCTGGAGAGTGGATTCCTCTGATGATGATAGTCCCGAATTGGAAATTAAACCTGTTACTTACGCTGGTGAAATCTACCCCTACGAGTTTTACATTATTCATCCCGACTATGCTATGTACTCCAAGGATACTGGACT
>JAUQYY010000379.1 GCA_030587505.1 Candidatus Sigynarchaeota archaeon | reverse complement strand
AGCCCTG
Source organism: Candidatus Sigynarchaeota archaeon (assembly GCA_030587505.1). Lineage (GTDB taxonomy): Archaea > Asgardarchaeota > Lokiarchaeia > Sigyniarchaeales > Sigyniarchaeaceae > Sigyniarchaeum > Sigyniarchaeum tengchongense. The sequence continues at coordinate 4,110 of JAUQYY010000379.1, read as the reverse complement.
CTCTCTAGGGGGTCTCTGTCTCCCATGAAGTAGGGTTCGACTCTCCAGTTGATTCCCGTTATCCATATGGGGTCGTCGGTTAACTCTTTGGCTTTTTTCTCGTTCGCCAGGATGAGGGCGCAGGCTCCGTCCGAGGCGGGGCAGCACATGAGTTCTCTCAGGGGGTAGGCGGTGATCGGGGACTGCATCACGTCCTCAACGGTTATGCGCATTTTCCGGTGTGCGTTGGGGTTGAAGAGTGCGTTTCTGAGGTTTTTCACCGCGACCTGGGCTCCCTTCTCCTCGCTGACCCCGTAGCGGGCCATGTACTGGTTTGCTTGGAGGGCCGCGGCGGATATCTCCTCGAGAGCTACTGGCCTCTGGTAGAACGGGTCGCTGTAGAGGCTTGTCAGGGTTGGTATCGAGGATATCTCGCTGCACTTAGTTATCCCGATGACGAGGCAGGTGTCGAAGTGTCCGGACCTCACTCTCATGTATCCGTACGCTAGGGCGAGCCCCGAGTCCTCCTCCGCCTTTGTGCTGTCTTTTAGGTACCCGGCTGCGGCGTCGTAGTGGAACACGTTCGAGCAGCCCATTCCCTGCCAGTAGTCCGAGGAGGATGCCACGATGGTTCCGAGCTCCTCCCGGGTTATTCCAACCTTGTCCATGCAGGTTTTTGACACCTCAAACGAGAGGCCCCGCACGGAGTCCATAATGTTCTGTCCACACTTCTGAGCAACACCAACAATCGCAACCTTTTCAGACATGAAAATCACCTCTCTCTGTGAGTGTCACGTTATGGGTTTAAAGTAGTCGATGTCTGTTATCGCTCCTTCTCGTTTCTCTTTCCACACGGCTTTGACGCGCATCCCTATCTTGACCTGGTCCTTGACCTTCTCGGGGTCGGAGAAGTCTATTCCCATCACGTAGTGGCTGAACCCCGTGTCAGCCCCGTCCAGATCTATGGTGGCAACAATGTAGGGGGGGTCTCTGGGCTGCCCCACGAAGGAGTAGTTCACGAAGGCGTACGTCCTAATCGTTCCCTCGTCCGAAACCTCAACCCAGTCGAAGAGCTCCACGAAGCATCGGGGACAGAACTTCCTGCCCGGGACAAGCACCCTGCCGCACTTGTGACACTTCGTTCCTAGGATTTTTTTCTCTTTGAGTCCCTGAAAGAAGCGCACCCCAGCCGGACCAACAACCCACCTGTAGGGAAGAGTTATCTCCCCTTCACGCACCGTTTTAACTTCTTCCTCTTCACTCAAGCCAAATTCCTCCAATTTTCGAGTTAAAATCCAAGTGTTTGGTTATTTATTTTCTTACTAAACTGCTTGCAGAATGTTCGGATTCCTAATTTTGAGCTTGGAGCGGTTGATAGTTTTTAACCTTTTTCTTTTCTTTGTTTAACTGTCTATATAAATTTATAGATTGGTTGGCTGGGTCATTATGGTCTCGTAAGCAGGACTGGTGTAGTTCCGCCTTCCGATTCTGAGCATGGCTCACCCTCCAAGTGCTTCCTATGCGTGTGCGCCTCCCCACGCTGGTGTCGACCCGCTTCGGGGCTGTTTTGGCGGCGACCCTTCTGTAGTGGGTTTGCGCATTCACAGTTCTCCTAACCCGATCCGACAGCGTCCTTGTGAAGGGTTAGCACTTGATAGAAATATTAATATTCTCGGTTTACCGCATTTTTGAAGAACAATTGCTTAGGATTGTGCGACGGGTGACTAGTGTCTGGTCCAAGTACGCTAACGCTAAGCTACTGGTTCTCTACTTTGTGGGTTTCGTGGGCCCCCTGTCGGGAAACACGGTGCTCGCCCTGATACCCACTCTGAAGACCACCTTTCACACCGATGTCGGCACCGTTCTGCTCTCCATAACCGTCCTGATGATTCCCTTCGCCATCTTCCAGCTCTTCACGGGAACCCTATCCGACGTCTACGGCAGGAGACCAGTCCTGACCTTCGGCTTCCTAGTTTACGGGGCCGGCTTAACGATAATCGGCTTCAGCCCGAATTTCAGCATCTGGGTTTTTCTAGCTGCGCGTTTCATCTGCGGGATAGGCTACGCTTTCATCGGACCCGTGCTGCCCGCGGTCATAGGCGACCTCACAAGAATCGACTATCGCGGAAGAGTCATGGGGATATACTCCTCGGTGCTCACCTGCGCCATCGCCATCGGCCCCCTGCTGGCCGGATTCTTCGCCAGCGACTGGTGGTACGTCTACTTCATGATCGCCGGCATGGCCTTCCTCTCCATGTTTCTCGTGTGGTTTGTTTTCGGGGACCTCAACGAGCCCAAGCAAATCGACATCCACGTTCTCCGCCAGGTCGCAGTGGACCTGAAAGAGGTCTGCTCGGCCAAGAGTGTGATAGCCCTGAGCTCCGCGGGTTTCCTCGGCTTCATAAGCTTCATGGGGATGCAGTCATTCCTCTCAGACACTCTCTCCCTGCCCCCATTCTACCTGCAGCCAGACACCATCGGCATAATCCTCTCCATAGGTGGCGCGGTGGGCATCTTCATCGCACCAGCAGCTGGTTACATAACCGACAAGCTGGGAAGAGAACGCGTAGCCCACCTAGGCATAGCCATAAGCATAGTCTCCCTCGTGTTCCTGTTCGTGTCGCAGGAGTTCTTCGGATTCGTGTTCTCAATGGCTCTGAGCGGAATCGGGCGAAACCTGTTCTGGCTGCCCCTAAACGCCCTCTCAGTGGAGCTCATTCCCAGGCAGAGGGGCGCAACGTCCTCAATCTTCAACAGTGTCAGGTTCTTCGGCTACGCCCTAGCCCCCTACCTGCTAACACCGGTCTACGAGGACTGGGGCACCAGCCTCGTCTCCGGCTTCCAAATAATCATAATAATAAGCACATTAATACTCTTCTTAATAATCCCCCTTATTAGGTACTTGGGCAAGCAGGAACTCCCAGAGATGTGCCTACTGGAACCCGGAGAGGTGCTCCCCGAGGGCTAACCCGTACGGCTGCTTCACCCAGATTCCCACAACCTACACGTGTACCCTCATTTTTGGAAAAAATCTTATTTTTAAGAACGATGATACAGTAAGGCAAACCTCCAAAAGGAGTTTTTCGGAGTGCAGACGGATAAAAGCAGCAGGGAAAACATTTACACAACAATAAACTACGTAATGTTTCCTGAGTCGATCGCCGTTATAGGGGCCTCGCCCAACCCGGTTAAGGTGGGCACCTGGATACTCAGAAACATCTACCTCCTCGGATTCGAGGGAGAACTCTACCCTGTGAATCCACGATTCGAAGGAAAGATATGCGGCCTCCAGACCTACCGCAGCGTGGTCGACGTTCCCGGCGAAGTGGACCTAGCGGTCGTCGTGGTACCCAACAGCAGGGTCTTAGAGGTTCTGAACGAGTGCGCAAGGAAGGGCGTCAAAGTCGTTATTCTGGTGAGTGCGGGCTTCGCGGAGTTCAGCGAAGAGGGCAGAATGCTTCAGAACAGGATCAAGTCCTTCGCTGACGAGCACAACATCCGCCTCATCGGACCCAACTGCCTCGGGGTGGTGAACCCTAGAATCCACCTCAACACGACAACAATGCCCATGATGCCCACCGCTGGGAGCGTCGGCTTCATCTCGCAGAGCGGGGGCTTCGCTGGTCAAACCTTCCTCACAGCCAGAAGAATACACCTCGGCTTCAGCAAGATAGTGAACACCGGCAACGAGGCGGACCTCGACACCACCGACTTCCTGGAATACTTCGGCGAGGACGCCGAGACCCGAGTGATAATGATGTACGTTGAGAGCATCAAGCGGGGACAGCGCTTCCTCGAGCTAGCCAAAAAAATATCCCTAGAGAAACCGATTCTGTGCCTCAAAGTGGGTAGAACCGAGAGGGGTATACGCGCAGCTCTCTCACACACCGGAAACATTTCGGGCTCCCACGAGGTCTTCAAAGCCGCCATGCGCCAGGCAGGCGTGCTTCTGCCCAGAAACATCGAGGAGATGTTCGAGTGGGCGTTCGCCTTCGCGAACCAGCCGCTACCCGAGGGAGACAGAATAGGAATCGTGACAAACTCAGGCGGGCCGGGTGTCGCCCTCGTCGACGCCTGCCTCGAGCGCGGGCTCCAAGTGCCCGAGCTGCCTCCCAACGTGCAGAAACAGCT
>JAUQYY010000367.1 GCA_030587505.1 Candidatus Sigynarchaeota archaeon | reverse complement strand
ATCGTAGAGGCACTTAACGAAAATTATCCCAATAATGATAGCAAGGAGAACCAATATGCCTTTAAGTTCAAATTTATCTTTTGACTGTTTAAGGAAGTCTTCAGCTTCTGCTTTGGTTAGGCCAAATTTACGTATTAAATCACGGATTATTTTTTCACTTTTCGGGTTAAATATGAGTTTCACCTCTCGTGTGTTTTGGCCGTTTTAATGATTTGTTTGAGGCATTGGCGGACGTTTTTTGAGGCTTTTTGATTTTCAGCGTAGCTATCGTTATTGTCACTAGAAGTATGGAGAGGGTGAGTGTGTCAAAATATAGGTATGCCGTAAAAGAGGTTTCTGTATCTTGGTTGATTAGGATTTGTTTGGGAAGATACTGGAAGGATAAGGCGTTATTTTTGATGTAAATTGTATATGCGGAGTTTAGACATGGAATCTTTTTGAAGGTTGCGGTGCCGGAGCTTGAAGTCAACGTTTCTTTGAAGGGTTTTCCGTCTGGCCATTCGAGGGCTATCCAAATTTTTGAGATTGGTAGACCGAACAAGCTCTGAACATGCACTGTTAGGGAGAAAGTTACATAATAAATGTCGATGTCATATCTTCCGTAATCATATTCTATCTGAAGCAAATATTCATCATTTATTCTCCTCAAGTAGATGGGTTCAATTTCTTCTCCGTTAATTACGATGGTTAGTTTCTCTATTGAAGAGTTGAATGCTTTAAGAAACTCTATCGGTATGTAAATTGCGAAGAATCCGTAGCCACCACGTTCATCCACGCTTATTGAAATTCTGTTGTTGGGCGAGTCTACGGAAAGTTTGACTACTTGTGAGGAAGTTGAGTAATTGATGTGGATGGTATTTCCATTAGGAAGGGTTGTTGTAAATTGAGAAGAAAATATTGTGGCTTGTTGCGGTATTTCTGTGTCGTCTTTTTCTGTAGTTGCGATTATTTCTAGTTTGGCGTTTTCGATCACCTGGTAGAATTTGTTAAGGCTTTCTGGGTTGTAGCCGCGCTTGTAGTAGATTATCTGCCTTGTATCGCCTTGGCATTTGATGATAAAAGTTGTTGGAACCGCGTTGACTCCATAATCCTTGGCGACTTGTGAGTCGCTCCATATTCCTCCTTCTAGTACAGGCCAGTTTATGTTATGCTCTTTGATGTATGATTGGATATCTGTACCCTTGTGTGGATCTAAATGGATGGTGAGGAATATGACGTTGGTGTCGTTTTTGTAGTAGGTTTCGTAGAGCGGGACTAGTATGTCGTCAAATTCTTTGGCGTCCCATGGGCACCATGTGGTCATGAAATTTAGTAGGATGACTTTGTTGGAGAAGTCGTAGAGTCTAATTATGTTGTTGCTTTTTATGTCTCTTAATGTGAAATCTGGTGGAGTAGGGAGTTCTTGAGCTAAGACTTTAGAGCTGAACATTGCCGTAAAGCTTAGTGACGAGAAACATATCAGAAATATTATCTTGAGAAGTTTTCTATTCAACTTTGACTCCACCGTTTGTCTTTGTGAAGTCGTGGTTTTGCATCGTTTATTTTCCTTCTTTTCTGTTTTTTCGCCATAGTGCTGCAATTGCTGAGATTAGCAGGATGATCAAAAACGCAAGTATGATTAGCCATTTGTGTTTTTCTATGAATTTTTTAATTTTTGTTATGAGATCTGTATTTTCCATGTTTTAGGTTCCTCCTTTTGTAGGTGAGGTTATCCATTTTGACACTCGTTTCAGCAGGTAGTATATGGCGAGGAAACAGCTTACTCCGATGATGGCTAGGATTATCCACATGACCCAGATGGGGATTCCTAGCATGGAGAGGATTAGGCCGCTGGCTGCTGTTGTTTGGGTTGCTCTTCGCAGGCTTTTTACTGGGATTATGGGGCTTAGTCCTAAGCTTATGGTTGATGCTGCTGCTCCGATTGTGTCGGGTTTGATTTCGGGGATTCTTTTGATGATTTGTTGCATGTTGGAAATCATTCCTTCAGTCCAGCCGGTGAGTGTTATTGCTGAGGCTATGGCTGTGAAGAAGCAGATGATTTGTAGTTTTTTGTCTTCGAACCTTAGTAGGCCTATGTAGCAGAATAGGAAGACTAGGATTATTCCGAGGGTTCTTTCCCATTCTGTCACTGTTTTTGCCTCTTTTGCTGTCGATGTCTTTTGTTCTATGGAGATAATTGTGGGGCACTTATATCGGGGTATTGTGGAACTTGTTCGTTTGAAGCGAGGATTTATATGAATAAGTTCAGCACGTAATTATTGTGATGTAGAGGGTTTTGGTGGGTTGTATGGGCGGTTTGGATGTTGAACTTCCGCTTTATGATCGGTTGAGGGCGTCTAGGAGGCCTTTGGCTAAGAGGATTTTGGGTCTTCTTTTGAGGGAGGGGAGGGAGTTTTCTCATAAGGAGCTTCTTGAGGCGTTGGGGCTTAAGTCTGAGGATAAGTCTAAGTTGTCGAATAATTTGGATGTTCTTAAGAATCTTAATTTTGTTGTTAGGGAGAAGAGGGCGCCTGTTAGGCTTAAGTTTAAGACGCCTTTGTGTTTTGTGGCTGGGACTCCGAATGTTCCTTATGCTTATCTTGGTTTGTTGGGGGTTAGGGATGGTTGGGAGGTTTCTGAGACGGAGACTGCTCTTGGCGTTTTGGGGGATTTGGGGATATCTTTTGAGAGGGTTGTGGTTGCGTCTACGTATAGTGCTATTGGGACTTGGTCTGGGGCTATTGATTCGAGGTTGGGGATTGAGTGGCTTGTTATGTCTGAGGATGACTTTAATAGGGTGGAGGTTGTTGAGGATAGGGTTAAGTTGAAGGTTTTTGAGCTTGTTAGGGATTATGTTTTGATTATGGATTGTACTTCTGGGACTAGGCCGGCTGGTATAGCCTTTTATAGTTTGGCGAGTAGGTTTAAGGTTCCTCTTGTTTATGTTTATGAGCCTGAGAAGAAGTTGATATGGCTTATTTCGAGGGATATGCTGAAGAAAGAATTGGAAGGAGTTTACCTATAGAGCCTAAAGATTATTTTCTGCCGATTCAATGACAACCAATTAATTTCTATCTTCTCTTCTTCTAGAGAGTCATCGAACCTTTCACTTGAGCTCAAAGACTTTGCGGAGATCCAAGGATACTTTCTGTATTCTCTTCTTATTAAGAGTCATCGAATCACAAAAAAGTGGACATACGCAGATTTTCTTTAATTCAAACTTGCTGTTTTCTCTTCCTTTCTGGAGTCATTGAATCAGGTGAGAGCCCCAACCTAAAAAAAGGGGGAGGAGAAGGAGGTTTCTGTTTTCTCTTCTTATTAAGAGTCATTGAATCGAAAAAGATAACCCCCTTTTCCCCATTTTTTCTAGCTCACTTTCTGTTTTCTCTTCTTTCTCAGAGTCATCGAATTATTTCCACTAGTTCAAACGTTCAGCAAATCCGCCAAGGCTTTCTGTATTCTCTTCTATAAATGAGTCATTGAATCGAAGAAGTGCCGCAATAGTATTACTTTGCTGGAGAAACATTTCTGTTTTCTCTTCCCTTATGGAGTCATTGAATCAGGGAAATGGGATGTTAGTATTAGTCTTTGCTCATTTTAAGTTGCTGTTTTCTCTTCCTCAAAGGAGTCATTGA
>JAUQYY010000360.1 GCA_030587505.1 Candidatus Sigynarchaeota archaeon | reverse complement strand
ATAGAATAGAATAGAATAGAATAGAATAGAATAGAATAGAATAGAATAGAATAGAATAGAATAGCGAAAACCATGCTGCCATGCAGACTCAGATATTCGCCTCCACAGCGTCCTCCTTCCTATTCCTAACCTGCGCAGCCCCACCGTGTAGTCTTGAAACCATCGGATGGTTCTCCGCTTACCCTCTGATTCCTCACCTTTATTCCCCTATGATCTGTAGGATCACGTTTCTGTTTCTGGGTCTCACGTCTAGCTCCACGAAGACTATCTGCTGCCATGTTCCGAGCATGAGTCTCTTCTGGGTGAATGGAACCGTTAAACTCGGACCCAAGACCGCTGCCCTGCAGTGGCTGTGCCCGTTTCCATCGTGCCACCTCAACTCGTGTTCATAATCCATGCTCTTCGGGGAAATCCTCTCCAAAATCCTAGGTAAATCCTTAAGAAGCCCCGGCTCGTACTCAATTGTCGTAACCGCACCAGTTGCACCGGGAACAAACACCGTCACGATACCATCGCCCACCCTCGATTCTGAAACGGCCTTCTGAACCATACCAGTTATGTCCACAATGTGAACCTCACCCTGAGTCGAGAAACTAATCCTTTTTGTTTCAACAGTCAACCCTCTTACACCTCAAACCTTACAATACTCCTTGAGATGTTGACCCGCTTTGACCGATTTAAAGCTTCTGCGAATCCAGAATTAGAAAAGTAAATAAAAAGGTGAGAGTTTGACCCTCACTTCCGATAAGAAATCTACTCTGGCTTCTTAACTCCCGTGGCTATGGAGCTAATGCTTCCCGATTCTATCTTCCAGTACCCGTCTTCCAGTCTCAACTTCACAGGGGTCGGAGAATCCTTCCCAGCACTCTTAATAACTCCTTTTTGCCAAAAGAATCAATTCACTTTTCATGTCGATTCTTCATCTTCCTTCTTTTTTATGGTGATTTGAGGCTCTTGGTTAACCGTGTACGCCTCTAGGGTTTGTTGCCGTCTGTTAACCACCGGTTGGGCTTTTATCTTCAGCTTTCTTTTTATGTGCTTTGCCAGGCTAACGGGGTTGCCGAACGTTGTGTACACCTGTGATGGTTCAACCGCGCGCACGTAGTCTAGGAGCTGATTAAAATCGGCGTGAGAACTGAGCGGAAAGACGGCGTCAACGCCGTAGGCTCTCCGCATGGAGAACTGGAAAGAGCGGTTGACAGCCCAGCCGGAGCAAACGGCGATCCTTGGCTGCGTTCTGAGGTTGAGGCTTTTCATCATTCTCTCGGGGGCGTTTTCACGCAGCACGGATTGGGGTATCAGAATCACACATCCACCCTCCTCGAGTACCTCTCTTCCTTCCTCCGAGTTAAAACATAGATATTTTCCAAGCGGGTACTTAAAACGCTCAAAGATTCTGTTAAACTCGAAAATCTGCTCCGAAACCAGAACCTCATACCCCAACCCCCTGGAAATCAGTCGGGTGAGTTCCTGGCACTTGCCGAGAGAGTAGCCCGCCAGGATCGTCGGGATACCATCAGAAACCGCGTCCTCCACGTAGTCCAAAACATCCGAGTAGACCTCCTCCCTATCAGGGAAAACGTACTCCTCTGAACCATAGGTGGCCTCCATCACCAGTATTTCGCAGTCCATTACATCTGCTTTCCTCTCCGTCATACTCTCACAAAAGTTAATGTCTCCGGTGTAGCCGATAAGCTGTTCACCAGTGTCAATTTTGAACTGCAGGGACCCCATACAGTGCCCCGCATCGTAGGCCCTAACGGAGAACTCATCTTCCTCGATTCCGAATTCCCTGCCCAGGAGGATTGTGTTTTCAAGCATATTTCTCTCAGCTCTTTCTCGCACCAGCTTGGTTATCTCGTGGGTGATTCTCGAGGCTCCAACCCTAACATCACCGCTAGCCTTAACGAGACCGGAAACGTGGTCACTGTGACCATGGGTAACAAGCACGAGTTCAACACGCTGAAAATCGGCGTTAGCCCTAGGGTCTAACATGAATCTCAACCCTTCGGTCTCCACAATCAACCCTTTATCATAATAGATTCTTTTCATAACATACCCTCACGATTGTTATGAAAGGGAACAGAAACCAATCAATAAGTAGAAGTTGAGTGGCCTATATTCTTCCTATAAGAGCCCAATTTTTCGGGTTCAGGAGTCCACTATTCTAACATAGAGCTTGTTTCCTTTAAGGCTGACTGCCACCTTCCCCTGCTTAATAAGTCTTTTCAGATACCCTAGTGCGGCTCCCTGGAGAAGATAGTTAGTTCTATCCGCATCATAAGCTTCCACGGTAAGGTCTTCGAGTGTCATCTTCCTCCTTTTTTCCAGAACCCTTAAAAAGGCTTGCTCCCTGCTCAACTTTCTCTGGATATCCTCTCTCAGCTTTTTGTACGGCTCGGTTATCGGCGGACCGTGTGCCGGGAGTATCAGTTCCAGGTCTAGGGATTGCAGCTTTTCTAGGGACTCGATGTACAAGGAGATGTTGTCGGGCTCATCGGCCTCTGCCAGAATTGTTGTCATACTCATTGTGAGAAGCTCTCTCCAACCGTAACCCACAAAGGTTGTACCCGTTCCAATCACGTGGTCCCCCGAGAAAAGTATTTTCCTGTCCTCATCATACAGGCAAATGTGCCCACGGGCGTGTCCGGGGGTCTCAACCACGCGTAGGCCAAAGCCGTCGAGGCTGATTGTGTCTCCGTCTCTCACCCTTTTTTCAACCTTGGACTCGTCGATAAGCAGGTTGAAATCCAAGTATCGATTTATCATCTGCTTCATTTCTGGCTCAAAGTTGAGGTGACTCAAATTGTTCTTTAAACTTAGTATATGTTGATGGTAATTCTCAATTATGGGCGCTGCCTTATGTGATGCTACGACACACGCTCCCGAGGCTTCCTTGATTTTCCGATTACCCCCAAAGTGTTCGACGTGCTCGTGAGTGTTTATAATGACTTCAACGTCGTTCAGGTCGCGGCCTATTTCTCTCAGCTCTGAGGAAAATATTCTCATAGACCTCTGGTCTCCTAAACCCGTGTCTATCACCGCGGGTTCTCCCTCGTCTAGGTAGTAAACGCTCAACTCCGGCGTAGCGGGGAAAGGCAGATTAAGAGTGAATACGTAGATGTTATCTAGGACTCTCTTCATCGGGTTCTCATCTCGGTTATTTTTAGGCTTCTCAAAGATAGGAAGCGGTGAAAATTGGACGCTCCACCTTGGCTCATAGGTTGAGACTTGCTACTTTAGCCTGTAGTATGTTTCTGTTCCTTTCACCACTTTTTCCATCTTTCCCATTTCAATCAATCTGTCAACATACGCCAACGTGGAACCCCTAAGCAGGTAGTCGAGCTGGAAGCCGCCGTAAGCCTTTCGAGTCAGCCCCTCCAGGGTCTCCTCACCCTCCTCCAAGGCTTTCAGAATCATCCGCTCTCTGAGGAGCTTCCTGTCTCTATCCTCCCTGATCTTCCTGTGGGGTTCGGTGACTATTGGTCCGTGTCCGGGCAGTATGAGCTTAATGTCCAGGGATAGCAGGCGCTCGAGGGAGTTGAGGTAGTCGGTCATGTTTCCGTGTTCAACCGTTTTTATTCCCCGCTTCTTGGCCACCCTGTCAACCAGGAGGTCAGTGATTCCGTACCCGACAAAGGGGGTGCCGGTGCCGAGTACGTGGTCTCCCGAGAACAGTATTTTCTTGTTCTCATCATACAGGCAGATGTGGCCGGGTGCGTGGCCCGGGGTGTGGATGACCCTGAGCGTGAATGATCCGAGGTCCAGAACATCTCCGTCTCTCAGCGTTTTTTCAACCCTCGAGGAGCTTATAGACGCCTGGAAGGAGAGGTACCTCTCGGCCACGGATCTCATTCTCGCCTCTAACTCCTCCTCTCGAATCGTTTTGGTTAATTCGGACACGAAGTCTGAGAAGTTTTGGATGACATTGGCGGCTTTCGTGTGGGCTGAAACGGTGGCCCCCGAAGCCTTTTTTAGTATCTCGTCTCCGGCGAAGTGCTCCACGTGTTCATGGGTGTTTATTATGTTCGTAATGTCTTGGAGTTCAAGCCCTAACACCTTCAGGGAGTCTGCGATGCTCTGAAACGATTTCGGATCACCGGGACCAGAGTCGATTAGTGTGAGTTCGTTTCCCCAGATTATGTAGATGTTCATCTCGGGTGTCCAGGTGAATGGGAGGTTGATTTTCAGCTGGTAGATTTTCTCCACAATCTCTTTCAGCACGGCTCCCCCTCCTATTTCCCGTTTTCTTCTTTTGATGGTTTGGATTGGATGGTGAAGGGGCTGGAGAGTAGTTTTAGCTCTTCCCGGGCTATGAGGACTGCGCACTCCTTGCAGTACCTTTTGTCCCCTATTGTTACGTACTCTCCTTCTTTCAGAGTTTTTCCACAGTTGATTACCGCGCACTTTAATGGTTTCTTGTCCTTCAAGTGGTTCCACCAATTGACT
>JAUQYY010000359.1 GCA_030587505.1 Candidatus Sigynarchaeota archaeon | reverse complement strand
GAAAAGGAGGAAATCCAAAACTATACCAACGTCAAAACAAGCCAAGAAATAGGAAAAATCCAAAACAAAGTCGTCTACATCTGCACACAGTTCGACCTAAACGAACTCGTAGAAATCAAACCCCGACCAGGAAGCACCTACATCCACTCATCCTCAGAACCCTTCAACGAAGAAGCCGAAATAGACTACGACCGCCTCAAAAACTGGCTGGCAAGCTACGGACTCCCCCTCTACCAAATCCACACATCAGGACACATAATGCCCCACGAACTAGCACAAGTCCTAAAACAAATAAAACCAAAAAACCTTATCCCCATACACACCGAGTACCCCCAGCTCTTCAAAAAACACTACAAAGAAACAACAAAAGTCACACTACCAACAAAAAACCAAACCCTAAACCCCTTCAGCTAACCGCATCTTGTCAACAAAAATCCTGTCAACCTAAAAACAAATACACCGCGTTTGCCTTGAAGGTGGAGTCGATCTAAGATACATTCAGGAGTTGTTGGATACAAGCATTCGAAAACAAAAGATTTATTACTCGCATGAGCACCAAGAATTTGAGTAAGATTAAGAGTTCTCTGGATTTGATGGGGAGATAAATCGTATGAGAAGCATCCAGAATGAGTATATACGCAATGCAGATATAACTCTAATTTGGAATGATATGTGCATCGCAGATATGAACGAGTTATCGGAAATCGCGCTATAAAAAAGGTGAAATTATGGACGAGATAAAGTATAAGCCAATAGGAATCATTCATTCCCCATTCAAAGAGCCAAAAGGAATACCTATACAACCCACAGCCGCTAAAGGAGTTGACGGAATAGTTGAGGTATTCCCCGAATACGCCGAAGGCTTGAAAGATCTTGAAGGCTTTTCTCACATCATTCTGATATATCACTTCCATTTAATTAAAAAATCGTCACTAAAAGTAAAACCATATATGGATAATCAACTGCACGGTGTCTTCTCAACAAGGGCCCCAAGTAGACCGAATCCAATCGGTATTTCGATAGTGAGACTGACTACGATTGAAAGAAACACACTGCACATCCAAGATGTAGATATCGTAGATGGAACGCCTCTCCTGGATATTAAACCCTATGTTCCTGAATTTGATGTAAGAGCGGTTGATAAAATAGGGTGGCTTGAAAAAAACGTGAACAAACTACCAACATCAAAAGACGACGGAAGGTTTCAAAAATGACTGATACCCCTCCGATAACTGCGAACACAGGGTTTTGCTCCTGTGCGAAGCTGGCTGGGGTTTCCGATTCGAGTGCTTTAATGGCTGGGGTTTTTGCCTTGCTGACAGTTTTTGTTTTTTCATTTCTTTTATATAGTTTGATGATTTTTCGATAATTTTACATTGTTAAAAATGGAATTGTGCAACAAGCAGTTTTCGAAAAGGTTTAAATTCCTCGGATGTTTCCGTACTTATTGGAAAAGAGAATTTTTGTCGTGTTTACCGATTGTCGGGGCGTGAATTGTTTGAGGGTTGCTTTAGTGGTTCCTCCATGGATCAGTGTTCCACCTAGGAGTTACGGCGGTATCGAGTCGGTTGTTGGTCTACTAGCGAGTGGTCTCGCGAGCAGGGGGCATGATGTTACTGTTTACACTGTTGGTTCGAGCAGGCCTGGCGTTAAGGCGCGGTGGGTCTTTGAGGATGAGATGTTCGGCTACTCGCTGGCTGATGTTTCGAGATTCTTGAACGTTGCTTCCACCCACGCCCTGTGGGCTTACTTTGATGTTGAGCGTGAGGGGTTTGATGTTGTTCACGACAACACCTGGAAGGAGGGGCTTCTCTGCGGAAGCTTCATCCACACGCCAATCGTTCACACCATTCACGGCCCCCTCGACGAAGACAACAGGAGGTTTTACAGCCTCTTCCTCGGTGACACACGCGTCCACTTCGTCACCATAAGCAGGTTTCAAAGGGACGCGTTTCCCGGGTTAAACTACGCCGGGGTCGTGCACAACGCTGTGGACGTTTCACGCTACCCCTACGTTGAGGAGAAGGAAGACTACTTCGTGTACGTGGGGAGATTCAACATGGACAAGGCTCCTCACATCGCCTGCAGGGTTGCTTCCGACCTCGGTTTCAGGCTCCTCCTGGCGGGGAAGGTTAGGGAGAGCGGTGAGAAGGAGTACTTTGAGAGATTCGTTCGGCCCTATCTGGGTAACAGGATCAAGTTTCTCGGTGAGATTGGCGAGGAGGAGAAGAAGCGTCTCTTTGCTCGTGCGAGAGCCTTTCTTTTTCCGCTTCGGTGGGAAGAGCCTTTCGGCATAACAATGGTTGAGGCTCTCGCCTGCGGCACTCCTGTGGTCACTTTCCACCGGGGCTCCACCCCCGAGATTGTTGAACATGGCCGCACCGGCTTTGTTGTAGACACTCTTGAAGAGTTCGTTGAGGCTGTCCGGCGGGTCGACGAAATCAAGCCTTGGGCGTGCAGGAGGAGGGCTGAGCGTCTGTTCAGCCCCGAAAGATTGGTAAGGGACTACGAGGAGATTTACAGGAGAGTCATCAGCGAGCAGGAGACCCGAATATGGCAGGAGTACTATCAACGGTTGGCGAGGATTGGAGTATAATCGAAGAAGGGCTTAAGAGGGATCGGCTGCCCTGCCTAGAGACTCTTTTCACCGTGGGTAACGGGTACGTGTGTGTTAGGGGTGTTCTTGAGGAGGGTTTCTACGACTGCTACCCTGGCACCTACATCGCGGGGATTTATGACAAGAACACCTCTGTTTCCTGGGAGCTTGTGAACGCTCCCAATCCCCTAGGGCTTGAGATTCGCGTCGATGGTGTGACTCTGGACATAGACACGCTCGGTGTCGCCTCTCACGAGAGGACCCTAGACCTGAGGGGCGCTGTTCTGCGGAGGCGCACCGTGTTTGTGGACGATGAGGGGAACAGGTACGAGTACGCTTCCAGGCGCTTCTTCTCCATTGTTGAACTGCACCTGGGCGTTGTGGTGGTGGAGCTCAGGTCACTTGACAGGGATTGCACGGTTACGCTCAGAAAGTTCACTGATGGAGGTACGGAGAATAAGGTTCAGCCTTCTGGACGACCCATGGGGCACTACACTGTTGAGAGGAGGTCTGTGAGGGGCGCTTTCTCGTACCTTGAGGCGAGGACTCTCGATCTTGGGCTGCGCATCGGCGTCGCGGTGGGTGCTGTGTCTGAGGACGGGGTGAAGTTTAAGAAGTGGACTGAAAAGGATAAAGTAGTTCAAGAGTTTGTCTTCCACGCGGAGAGGGGTAGAAGGTACCGCTTCGCTTTCTACTTAGCGGTGCACACTTCCAGGGAGACTCCTGATGTGAAGAGGGCGTGTTTCAGAAGTTTGGAGACCGCTGTGGAGAAGGGTTGGAGGAGGCTTCTTTCGAGTCACAGGAGGGCCTGGGAGGAGCGTTGGAGAACCTGCGACATCTACGTCGACGATGCTGAAGTGAGGCGTGCTCTGCGGTTCAACATGTATCACCTTCTCATCTCAGCGCCCCCCGTGGATATGGATGTTAGTGTCGGGGCTAAGGCGTTGACGGGTGAGTGGTACAAGGGACACGTTTTCTGGGACACCGAGGTTTACGTTCTCCCGTTTTTCATTTACACGCAGCCGAGGATTGCACGGAACCTGCTGATGTATCGGTACAGACGCTTGGACCAGGCGAGAGAGAGGGCGAAGCGCTACGGCCACAGGGGTGCCTTCTGGCCTTGGGAGTCCGCGCTGAGTGGAAATGATGTGACCCCAAAGAAGTGGATCAACATAGACGGCACCATTATTCCGGTGTACACCGGTGAGCGGGAGATACACATCTGCGGCGCGGTCGTTTACGCGATCTGGAACTACTACACCGCTACTGGTGACCTGGACTTCATGCTGAACGCCGGTTGCGAAATGATTTTCGAAACCGCGAGGTTCTGGGCGTCAAGGGCAACCCCTACCGATGATGGAGGGTACCATATTAGAGGGGTGATTGGCCCAAACGAGTTCCAGGAGAGCGTCGACAACAACGCTTACACCAACTTCATGGCAAGGTTCACCCTCAGGCTCGGACACCAGCTGTACCGTTGGCTGGCGGAGAAGCACCCCGGAACTATGCGGAGAATCTCCCAGAAAATCTCGTTAAGTGAGGGTGAAGCGGAGGAGTGGCTTGAGATTGCGGAGAAAATTCTGTTCCCCATCGTTGACAACGGGCTCATCGAGGAATTCGAGGACTACTTCGAGCTTAAGGACGTTACCGTGAGTGAGTGGGACGACGAGGGGAGACCGCTATGGCCGAAGGGCGTCAGACTCTCCGAGGTTAGAGGCACACAGCTCGTAAAACAGGCTGACGTTGTGATGCTGTTCCATCTCTTCCCAGACGAGTTTCCGAAAGAACAACAGAGAATCAACCTTGAGTACTACGCCAGAAGGACGATGCACAAATCCTCTCTGAGCCCGCCGAGCTACGCGCTAGCGTACCTAAACGTGGACATGAGAGAGGAAGCGTACCACTACTTCCTGTTCTCACTCTACACCGACCTCAAAAACATTTACGGCAACACCCAGAGAGGCATACACGCGGCCACCCTTGGAGGCACGTGGCAAATAATGGTTCACGGCTTCGCGGGCGTAAGAGCCAAAGCCGACTGCCTCTCGGTGAATCCCCGACTCCCCAGGAAAATAAACCACATAAAGTTGAGGGTGTGGTACCGCAAAACACTGGTCGAAATCGAAGTAAAGGACGAAGGCGTGAGGGCGAAAGTGGTGAAGGGCAAGGGCGGCGTCACCGTGGAACACCGGGGAAACAGGTACACTCTCTCCAAGGATGAGATTCTCACAGTGAGGTGAACCGGAATGGGTTACGGGTTCATATGGGACATTGACGGCGTGGTGATGGACAGCCCCCACGAGGCAGCCTGGCGTGAAACCGCGTCAAAGCCACCCTGGAGCGCTTCACTGTCAACCGACTTCTACCTGAGACACGTAGCCTCACGACCCAGGTACGAGGGAGCCCACAACATCCTACTGCTCCAAGGAGTCTACGACAAGCTCGGCGCAAAAACAGAGGAGGAGCGAAAACGGCTCCTTGAAAGATTCGCAACCGAGAAAAACAACATGATAAGGGACCTAATAAGGAGGGGAAAGTTCAAGATTTTCAGAGACGCCGTAACCCTCCTCCTAAGAGCGAAAAGAGTCGAGATTCCTCAGGCGTGCGCATCAGCCTCGAAAAACGCCACGGACATGCTCAGAATGGTTGACAGAGAAAGAATACTGAGAATGCTGGGAACCGATTACGGTGTTCTGTCTCCGGGGCAAACCCTCTACGACATGTTTGACGTTGACGCGTGTGGTCTCGACCTCGGCGGGAAGACCGGAATCCTGAGGCACGCCGCAGACCAGCTAAGGGCT
>JAUQYY010000352.1 GCA_030587505.1 Candidatus Sigynarchaeota archaeon | reverse complement strand
TAACACCTGTTTTGTTTCTTCTAGACCTGAAGACTATTTCATCCGGGCTCCGACTGCAGACACTACACGACTTCTCCTTCTGGAGGCGGATCTTCTCAAAAGACAGATCCGAGATGTCGACGGCGAGCAGAGTACCCGCAAGCTTGGGAGACTTTCCCAAGAGGATTCTCACCGCCTCCGACACTTCGATGTTCGCTACAATTGAGGGAACCGGTGGGAAAACTCCGACCTGGCCACATGAGGGTAGCGTTTCGTCGCTAATGTTTCCGTAGAAGCACTCCAAACAGGCGGTTTCCCCCGGGATTATTGTGAGAACGTTGCCGTAGGTTTCGATCGCAGCCCCGAAAACGTAAGGGACACCCAGCTTATGGCACGCTCTGTTAAGAACGTATCTCGGCTCCATCGCGTCGAGCCCATCAACAACAACGTCAACACCGTCCAGGAGTTTCATAACGTTGGTCTCGTCCAGAAAGTAGGGTAGGGCCTCTATGGTAATTTCCGGGTTCAACTTTGTAAGCTGAATCTTCGCCGCCTCAACCTTCGGGTAATTCACAAACTCCGTGTTGTATAATCCCTGCCTCTGGAGATTCGAAACCTCAACAATATCCATGTCCACGAGGCGGATTGAGCCGACACCCATCTGGGCGAAGAGAAGAGCAGCGTAACATCCTATTCCACCCACACCAACAACGAGAACCCTGGAACCCTTGAGTTTCTTCTGGCCGGCGAACCCTATGTAATCCAGAACAATATTTCTGGAGTATCTATCTCTCTCCTCATCCGAGAAGGATACGTCTATCGACATTTAGAAAAACTCCCTTAAAAATTATAGAAGCGAGAACTAAAAACAGTTTTTGTGCTTGAAGGGAATTCATTTTCCACCATATCTCTCCGCTATTTTTGTTGCCTTTTGCGCTACCTCGACCGCGTTTCTTCCGAAGAGAAGTATGAGGGGCTCCTTTCCGAAGTCTCCCTTATCACATATTGCTCCCGGCAAACCTCCCGCCTCACCGCTGGCTTTTTCGACCAACCAACCGCTGGTTTTGCCTTCCTGCATCTTGATTTCAGGCGGCTCTTCCTTACGGTCAACCACAACCGGATTCAACCCTTCTTCTCGTAGTATTCTGATGATTTCGTCATCGTACTTTATGTTCATTGCAGCTCTCATAGACGGATCGTGTTTCATTACCTGAAGGACGACTCTAGCCATGTGTGAGGAGCCCCCAAGGGCGGGTTGCCCAACAGCGACGGGTTTTCTGAAGACTTTTGTTATTCTTCCAGGAATCGCTGCCACATCCTTTTCCGATTTAGCGTCCAGCAAAGCCATCACTAGGTTCACCCTAACCTCGGGTATCAGATCCGAGAACTCCTCACAGTCCTCAAGAATCTGGACAGCCCTAACAAGGTTGCCTAAAACATTGTCAATCTCCAAACGAGTTCCTCCCTTTCTTCAATCCAATAAGTTTCAAAATAAGAAGCGGGATGGAGGGTTTTAACTATTTTGAACACTCCTCAATTATCTCGAGAGTCTTGTAGAAGGCCGGCCAGAAGGGGTCCTCCTGGGGGTGGGTGAGCTTCATCTCTTCACCGTCCCCCTTAATCACAGTTATCCCCTCCTCCTCGGGTACAACCTCACCCACTATTGACGCTGGAATTTTTTCGGATTCCAGCGCAGCAACTATTTCTCTGGCCTTTTCTGGCCTGGCCGTTAGAAGAAGGGTTCCTTCGCTTATGGCTTTGAAGGGATCCACGTTCACCCCCGTTAGCTCGGAGAAATACTCACAGACCAGTTTCACCTCTTCCAGCACAATTATGTCGTCCTGGTTTATTACCATGCCAACCCTACTGGCTCGTGAAATCTCGTAGAGTCCACCCCAGATACCGCACTCGGTGGCGTCGTGCATAGCGGTCACCCCGTTTTCTCGGACACCCACACCAGCTGAAACCAGAGCATCTTTGACAACGGACTGCATCCAGAACACGTTCTTGGCACGTTCCGTGAACTCCTTACCGAACTTTTCCTCAAGGAATTCAGGAAACAGGGTTGCGAAGATACCCGTGGTTTCAATCGCGGGTCCCTTTGTGATGATCACCTTGTCACCCGGTTTCGCCATCTCTGGCGTGACGTAACTGTCCTTTGGCCCTATGCCTATTACCGTTGCGCCTCCGACCATGGGGTAGCTGCAACCCGTGTAGCGGCCGGTGTGGCCACAGACCACGGCTATGCCGAGCTTGACACACTCCTCGTGGATTATGGTCCAGGCCCTTTCGAGTTCGTCCTTTGTCATCTCCATTGGAAGGTTGAGGTCGATTGACATGTAGGTTGGTTTTATTCCGCTAACGGCTTCGTCGCTTGCCAGAATATGTACCGCGAACCATGCGGATCTCTCCCACCCGTACTCGGGAACTACGAACACGGGGTCGGTTGTTAGTATCATTACCTTGTCTCCCAGGTCTACTACTCCGAAGTCCACTCCGTGTCTTGGACCAACGATTATGTTCTTGTTTTTGTATCCTAGCCGGGGGTAGATGATTTCATCAAATACTTCCGGCGAAATTTTGCCTATTTCAGGAAGGGTATTGTTGGACATATTTTTCACCTAATAGATGTCGCGCCTTCATTGGTTAACAATCGTTTAGAGAACAATAACCTGCAATAGACAAAATAAACTTTTCCCTCAAAAAGCTACGGTCTAGAAAGAGGACAGCCCACCCTCTAGGCACCGAAACACACAAAGCGGAATGAACAATCATGCTTGAATTACCAGTAGAATCACGTAGTTCAACACTATCAGTAGGGCTTCTCAGACTGCAAAGCATCCAATAAGAGATATAAAGGGTTCACTGTAATAGTTCCATGTTTTTGGGTCCCAAACGTTCCGGGATAATACACTCTAGCAGGGTAGATCTAATTGAAGCAGCTAATCCACAACGGCATCCTGTTTCCGCGATATGAAGCCAAGGGGTTCTCTATTTCTTACCGGGGGAATAAAATTAAGTTGAGTCCGGAGCAGGAAGAGATGGCTGTGGCTTGGGTCAAGAAGCTTGGCACGGATTACGTGAATGACCCTGTGTTCGCTAAAAACTTTTTTGGCGACTTTTGCGCGGCTCTTGGACTGCCGAATTCTCCTCCAGAGGACTTTGATTTTTCAGATATTCTAAGGTACGTTGAGGAAGAGAGGCAGAGAAAAGCGAGCATGTCCAAGGAGGAGAGAAAAAAGCTCGCGGCGCAGCGAAAGGAGATTCGTGAAAGGAACAAGGAGAAGTACGGTTACGCGATAGTGGATGGCAAAAGAGTGGAAATCGCAAACTACAACGCGGAGCCCTCAAGCATCTTCATGGGAAGAGGAAAACACCCCCTAAGAGGAAGGTGGAAGGTGGGTCCAAAACCAGAGGATGTGATTCTAAACCTGTCACCCGACGCTCCCAGGCCGCCTGGAAACTGGAAGGAAATCGTTTGGGAGCCAGACTATATGTGGGTTGCGAAGTGGGAGGACAAGCTGCGCGGAAAACTGAAACACGTGTGGCTTCATGACAGTTCACACCTGAAGCAGAAAAGAGATATTGAAAAGTTTAACAAAGCAAGGGAGCTCGAGGACAAGATAGAAGAGCTTAGAAAGCACATAGAGGACAATCTGACCGCGGAGGACCCGAAGAGGAGGAAGATAGCCACGGTGTGCTACCTCATCGACGTGTTAAAGCTACGTGTCGGGGATGAGAAGGATAAGGACGAGGCTGACACTGTCGGCGCCACCACTCTCAGACCCACGCACATTAAGATTGGTGAAAACGGCCTAACGAGATTCAATTTCCTTGGAAAGGACTCGGTGAGGTGGCAGAAGGAGGTCGCCCTCCCGCCCAAAGTTATTGCGAACCTGAGAGAGTTCATTTCGGAGGCGAAGTCAGCGATCTTTGAGGGAGTAAAGTCAAGCAACGTCAGCCAGTTTCTGGATGAAGTTCTGCCAGGCTTAACAGCCAAGGTGTTTAGAACCTACCATGCCACGAAGGTTGTGGAAAACTTTCTAAACGAGTCAAAAATCACGAGGGGCGATCCGGACTACGCTAAGAAGAACACCGCGAAGCTGGCGAACCTTGAGGCTGCCATAGTCTGCAACCACAAAAAGAAGGTGTCCAAAAGCTACAAAACCTCGCTGGAAAAGAAGAAGGAACGCCTCAGAAAACTCAGGGAAAAGAAGACGAAGAAAGCCAAGGAAAAGATAAGGGAGGTCAAGGCCCAGATCGAAATCATGAAGAAAACCAAAAACTACAACCTCACAACGTCCCTCAAAAGCTACATCGACCCGAGAGTGTACTACGAGTGGTTCAAAAAGGTTGACTTCGACTGGAAAAAGTACTACTCAAAAGCCCTCCAAAGAAAATTCTCATGGGTTGAGGAGGAGGCATCCGACACCGTACAAGAGTAGAATTCAGAAAAGAGAACAGTCACCGCACTTACCCAACGCCTAATCGTAAGGCGTATAGAAGCATTGACAGAGAGAAGAAAGACAACGCTTAGTGGATTTTTGGGAGGAGAAAGCAGAAGGGAGAGCCGGACGCCACGGTTGCCTTCGGGCATCTTTAAATCATGGAAGGGTAATAGATGACTATTGTGAAACATCGGTTAAGCATCGTTCCGGGTAAGCACGGATAGGAGGTTTGTTTTTTTGAGTCTAAAGAAGGAGGCTGACAAATCTTATCAAAGAGCTGAGCGTAGCCTGAAGAAAAACGATCTTGCGGAGGCGGGTGACGATTTTGAATGGGCTGGAACCTGCTACTTGGATTCGGGGAACGAGGAAAAAGCAAGGGAGAGTTTCCTGAGAGCCGCGGACTGCTTCGAAAAGCTCGGGAAACACCTCGTGAAACTGGACTTCCTCGGAACCAGCGCTGACAACTTTAAGAGAGCAGGGAAGTGCTACGGCGAGGCGGGAAACACGGAAAAAATGAAGCAGTGCTATAGCAGGGCCGCGGAACTCTACGGAAAATACGCTGAGGCTCTGGAGAAGGATGGGAGAACAGAGAAGGCGAAAGAAGCTCTGGAAATGAGGGAGGAGTGCCTACAGAAAACCAAATAGCATCAGCGAAGCCTCAAAAGAATTACAAGTCAGTAGAGTAAACCAAATTTTTTAGACCGCTTCAGAACCGGTTAATCCTAACACCGTTGGAGGAAGCAGTTTCGGATTCGGTACGGCCCAGCATTAAACGTCAAGGGTTTGAGTGTATGAGTGAGCTTAGCAATTCCTCCCCTTTCGGAACAAGGGAGTCTTTTTGAAAAAAACCGCAATCCAACAACATCCTCTCATCGAAGCCACCCGTCTACTCCACTCATTACCAGTGGACATCTCCTTTTTTATGGTTAACACAACTCTAGATGAGAACTTTTTCTGATTTTTCAAACGTTGAAACACTATTTAACTGAGTGGCTTTTGGACTTTCAAAGAACGGGTCTTTTTTTACCCATGAAGGATTCTTCGAGGTCTGCGCTCATGGCTCTTGCCATATGGATTGGTATGCCTATGGCCAAATGGTTGGTGGGGAACCAGGAGTTTACTGTTGGGTCGGTGGGTCCTATGAAGGCTGAGTCTTTTGGGGCGTTTTCCGCCATGCCGGCGGGATAGGTCACAAATGTGGCGCAGGCTGGTCCGAAGGGCGTTAGGACAGAATGGAACGTGTCGGTTTTTCTGAAATATATGAGTGAGCATAGATTTCTTATCTGCTCGCCTATACCGAAACAAACCACCGATTTAACGCCAGGGTCTTCCCCCAGTATATCTTCACAGGCCTGAATCACGATGTATTTCCCGAGTGGCGTCACTTTGCCTATTGCTTTGATGCTCTTCTCAGCGATTTCTGGACTGGCCTTTAGGTACTCTGCTGCACCGTGTGCAAAGTCTTTCGAGCCTGTAGACACAAAGTATTTCACCCACGGAGGAAAATCTTTGAAACCCAGCCATGAGACACCGCCCGGACAGCATCCCCTGATGGTATCACCACCCACGTAGATTGGCGGAGCTTCCCCACTAGTAGCCGTGGTGAATATTGCTCTGGCGATGCATGGGCTTATCGAGCTTACGGGAACAGCCCTTGCAGGTATCTCCTCCGAACCGTACACGCAGAGTGGTCTTACCACTAATCCAACTGCCCTTGTGAGCCTGCTCCCTATCTCTTTGAGGGTTAGGCTGGACAAAATAAACAGCCTCCACAAGATGTAGGATAAGTATGTGACGGAGCCTATTTTAATGCATCTGTGTAGCAGGGTAGTGGTGAGACGGATAAACAAAAGGTTATATAGTTAAAGAAGTTTTAACTTATTCTGGATTTGAAGAGATGAGTGGAAAATGGCTGAATCTGAGATAGCGATTTCTGGTCAAGAAATGTATCAAATCGTTGAGGATTTGTGTGGATTCGGTTATCGGATTGCGGGAACACTGGCTGCTGAGAAAGCCGAAGGGTACATTTACAAAAAGTTGAAAGACGCGGGGTTGCAGGAGGTTAACTTGGAACCGTTCAGTTTTAATCGCTGGTGGGTGGAGAAACACGAACTCATCGTTCTCGCCAAGGACAACCCGGCTGTGCCTTCTGACCAAACGGTTGAAACCTTTCCTGTCTACTTCAGCGGCTCCACGGAGCCAAAGGGAATCACAGCTGAGATGGTGTACGCCGGTTACGGAACCGCCGCGGACTTCGAAAAAGTAGATGTGAAAGACAAAATTGTGCTGATAGACAGTAAAATGATACTGAACTTCTACCCGGTTTTTGCGCTCTTCGGCTCGTTAAACCTCGCGAAACAGAACGGAGCCCTGGGACTAGTTGTTATCAACGGGTCTCCCCTCGACGCTGTCACGTACATCTTCCTGGGCGAGGGTGTGGAAGGCTGGGAGGAAAGGATACCAGCACTTTCAGTAAACAATGATGACGGAAACTATTTGAAGAGCCTGTGCACAAAGCAGGGAAAGCTGACAGTGAAACTAGTTGAGAAAGTAAGAACGGAAACCGCGAACAGTAACATTGTGGTTGGAACCCTACCAGGAAAAACCGATGATATAATTCTCATCGGAACGCACACAGACAGCACGTTCACCGGCGCGGTGGACAACGCTGGAGCCAACGCGGGGCTGATAGCGCTGGCCAAACACTACGCGCAAACCCCACCGGATAAGAGAGACAAGACAATGGTGTTCGCAGGCTGGACGGGGCACGAGGCGGCCTTCCTTGGCGTAAACAAATTCGTGGAAATGCACAAAGACATGCTGGATAAGGTGGTCACCTTCATCATGCTCGACGGCTTCGGATCCAAGGGCTGGTACAACCAAGCTGACGGAGGCGTCGTGGAAACAGGTACAGACGAGAAAAGAGGACTCTTCATCTCGGACAACCCGGTGCTGACACCCCTCGTAATGGAAGCCGTCCTGAAATACAACCTTTTACCCGCAGCCTACGTGTCTGCGAAGGCACTTCCGGTGAGCGACCTGGGCCCATTCATAAGGGCGGGAGTCCCCTCGATAATGGTTATCGGAAAACCGGTGTGGTACCACACGAAGTACGATACGCCGGACAAGTGTACACCAGACCAGCTCGAGAGAACCGCAAAAGCCCACGTGTACTTCATCGACAGGATTCACGAGACTCCCACCCAACAAATAAAGGAGGCAGACGGAAAGCTAACAGACATAAACAAACTCATTACGAAAAGGGAAGGAGTAGCCCCAGCGACCGGCATGTTCACAGTAACGCCGCACCCCGTCATTGAGGGACAACCAGCAGTTTTCCACGTGACGGTTTTTACCTCGCCAGAAAGCATCATACTGGATCTCAACTGGGATTTCGGAGACGGAGCCACAAGCAAACTCCCAATAGCGATTCACACCTACGAAAGAGCAGGCACATACGAAGCAAGCCTAAAAACAGTTGACAACTACGGAAACACAAGCACCGTAAAAAAGCTCGTCAGAGTAATAAAAAAGATCTAAGACGGGGACTTAACCGCCCCAAAAAGTTTACTTTTTTCTTTTTTTGTGTGAACATTCCCATAGTGTGTCGACTTGTGGCTCCGGATACCTCTTGGATTTAAGAAAACCAAAAGTGGGGAAGATAGTTAATAAAAAGTGGGAAGGTGGAAATTTATTACTTTACTAGCTTCACTATGTCGGCGACAAGGTACTCAAAACCCACGGCCATAATGTGGCAGCCAGCGGCGTTGGTTGTCTTCTTGAGTTCTTTCAACCAGTCCTCAAAAAACTCTAGGTTCCACTGGTCCGTTTTCTCGCGGCGCTGCTCTTTGGGTAACTCCTTAATCTTTTTCAAGTCCTCCAAAATTTCGGGAGGAACAATAATCCCGGGACAGAATTCATCCATCCACTTGGCCATCTTGTAGGACTTAAGGGGGCAGATTCCAATCAGGGTGGGAACATTCAAGTGTTTAACAGCATTCAGGAATCTCTTGGCTATCTCCATATCGTAAACTACTTGGGTCTGAATGAACTGGCCACCCACCTTGATTTTTCGCTCAATTTTCAGAATTTCGGGCTCAAAGGGATCTGCTCCCGGTGCACCAGCAACGCCGATGTGGAATTTCGGAGGATCCTCTATCTCGTTACCGGCTAGGTCTTTGCCTTCCTCGTTGATTTTGTTTATCATGTACACGAGCTGAGCGGAGTCTAGGTCGAACACGGGCATCGATTGGGGAGTGTCTCCAGAGGTCGTGTGGTCCCCTGTCAGCGCGAGTATGTTTTTGATTCCCAAGTGGCCTGCCGCGAGTATGTCAGACAGCAGTCCCAAGCGGTTCCTGTCTCTGCAGGTCACCTGCCATATGGCTTCGAGGCCAGCCTCCTTCTGAATGAGGTACGAGGGAACGAGGCTGTTCATGCATCCGAAGGACTGAGGGTTGTCTGTGACGTTGGCCGCCACCACGTGTCCAGCGAGCTGTTTAGCGACGTGAATTATCTCATCCAGGTTTGTTGTTTTTTCGGGTTCTATCTCCCCTGTCCACGTCCACTTGCCTTCTTTTAGGCTTTCTCCAAGTTTACTATAAACTTCCTTTATCGGTGCCATCCTTTATCTCCTCCTTACTTCCAAATGATTTCGACTGGCTCAGACTTTATACTGTAGTCTCTAGGCGGTCTGAACTTGGTGAAGAGTTCTTCTCTACCCTGCTCTTTGAGCCTTTTCCAGATTAGCACCCAGGCGCAGTCTCTGTCTTCACCGACCTCGCATTTTCCTTCGTGCATTCCACCGCAGGGCCCGTTAAGCAGGTGTTTCGCGCATCTTGTTATTGGGCAGATTCCCCCTGTTTCGTTAAGAATGCACTCTCCACACGCTCTGCATCTCTCGTAGAATCTTCCGATCCGCTCGACCTGACCTATGAAAACCGTGTCCAAGGCTGCGAGGGTGATTTTGTTGCTGGCCTCCGCAACGGTTTGGACGCCAACCCCGCACGACATAACGAGAAGCGCGTCAGCCTCGTTCACAGCGTCACCGATTCTCTTCAAGTCACGCCTGTCGATTCTCAGGTCGCAGGGAGTCTCAATAACAATCGAACCTGTAACCTCTTTGCCCCAGTCAGTCAGCTTCTGAACCATCTCCTTAACCTGCTCATCGCCACCGGTCTGGCATAAGGTGGCGCAGGTTCCACAACCCACTACCACGAGTTTTTTGAATGGAGCTAAAGCTTCCTGTAACTCTTCATCGGTTTTTGGTTTGGTAATTATCATTCCGGTTACATGCCTCCTATTTTTCAGCGCAAGGCTTCGTTTTTACCCGTTTTTACGATTATTAAAGAGTATATATTTTTGACTGTAAGTTTTTGACCCTCTCCACAGCCAGAGTCATGAGATTCTGGGTTGTCTTCCAAAACAAGTTTCAACGCACCAGTTAAGACCATGTGAGCTATAAAGGTTTAGCCGCATGTTATGAATAGGAGAGTATTTAAATAAATTCAAAAATCACTTTTAAGTTTAACCAATTTTAACTCTAAACCAACAGCGACGAAACCAACAACCAAAAAGATAAAACATAAAACAGAACAAGGTGTAACCTTCAAATAAAATCGCTTCAAAAAGGTTAAGAGAACTAAAAAGAGAGGAAGAGTTAAACAATAACTCAAAACGGTCTTACCACTAAATGTGCCAGGAGTAGAATCCATCATAGGAGGCATGTAACATTTAACAGTATAAAGAATGAAAGAAAAGAATGTAGCTCGTTTAGTGCTGGAGGTTTAAGCGCTCAGAGCTGGTAGGATTTCGTTTCCGATAATTTCTACGGCTTTGCTCTTGTCCTCAGCGATGGGTGATCCAACCACGATTTGTGATACTCCAATCTCCCTGAGGCTGACCATCTTTTCGGTGCAGATTTCCTTTGTTCCAGAGATAGAGAAGGCTTCTATCATCTCATCCGTTACTGCGGCGAATGCCTGGGGAATCTTTCCTTTCCCGAGAAGTTCCCGTATGTTATTCGCGTCATCCTCGGGGATTTCGTGTCTCTCGAGGACAACCGCCGGAGTTGCAGCAACGATGAAGGCTACAACGGGTGCGGCAAGCTTACGGGCCTCCTCCTCGGTGTCTGCGAGTGAAAAGCTCGTGTAAGCTGCTATGTCAAACTCTGAGTCGCCCTTTGCTTTCAGCTCTTCTTTTATTTTCCTTGTGGCTGGTTCGATGTCTATGGGATGTGAGGCGTTTATGAGCACACCGTCACCCATCTTAGCCGCCAGCGCCAGCATCTTTGGCCCCTGAGCACCAACGTAAACGGGGATTGGCCCGAACTTGATTTTGAAGTTTAGCCTCGCGTTCTTGATTTTGAATATTTCGCCCTCGTAGTTGACTGTCTCCCCCGCCCAGAGCTTTTTGGCTATCGTTATCGTTTCTTTGACAGCAGTCAGCGGTTTTCTCCACTCTACGCCCAGCTGTTTTAGGGTCGTGGAGTCCCCTGCCCCAATCCCCATTATCGCCCTACCGTTCGAAACTTCGTGGATTGAGGCTATGGCTGAGGCTGTGACAGCAGGGTTCACAAGGAAGGGATTTGTCACACCGGTTCCGATCAGAATTTTTTCTGTCTGCGCCGCGGCCATGGCTAGTGTGACG
>JAUQYY010000089.1 GCA_030587505.1 Candidatus Sigynarchaeota archaeon | reverse complement strand
AACCTCTCAAAGGAATTGAACAATATCGTTGGAATCCTTTTCGGCGTCTTGAACATCGTAGTCCCTTTTGACGATCTCCCTGAGTCTTCGGTCGCCGCCTATCTCCTTGATGATTTTCGCCACGCTTTCGGGAACAAGGTGTTCCCACTTCTCATTCGCTACGATTTTTTTGCGAATCTCTGTTGCGCAGTACAAATCTCTCCGGTGGAAGGGTGAGGGCTGAACATCGTACCCCGCCTCTTGGAACAGCACCTTCACAAGCGAATTGTTTGAGAAGACCACCTTGAAGGGGGGAGTGTAGGACGCAACGTGAGCAACCCAGATACGGTTATCGTTTATATCAGGGATCGGTATAATGTAATACCTTCTCGGATCAACCTCATCGATTAGCGCGCTTCTAACCATCCAGATTCTCTCACCCACGTTAAAGGGATCCTTAAAGGTGTGACTGTACTGAGCGCTGCCAATGGCTATTATGAGCTCGTCCACTTTTTCCAGAAATTTTTTGACAACGTGTAAATGCCCCAAGTGAAAGGGTTGAAACCTACCCACAAACAAGCCTCGAATCATCGGCAATACCCTTTTTATCCTGTTCAATCACTACCAATGTAGAAGAGGGAAAATACGCTTTATATCTTTCTCTTAACCCGCAACAAGAAAGATATTTAGAACCCAAAAACCAGCGTATAACGTGGTGCGCAGCCGAGGAAATACTTTTTAGCATCCAATAAGAAGAGAATAACCAGCCACCCCGTACTATCGGAAAGTAATGATTTTAACAGAAGGGTGCCACGAATGGGGAAGCAGAAGATTATAGCTCTACTGACCGATTTCGGGTTGAAAGAAGCATCGGTAGCCGCCATGAAAGGCACAATACTGAGCATATGTCCAGAAGCCCAAATTGTCGATATTTCTCACGAGATTCCCCTCTTTGACGTAAGACACGGCGCCTTCGTTCTGGCCTCAGCGGCGCCACACTTCCCAAAGGGCACCATTTTCGTGGGCGTGGTTGATCCGGGTGTGGGTACCGAGAGGAGGGGAATAGTCGTAGAAACCGAGCGCTTCCTCGCGGTTGGCCCGGACAATGGTCTTTTCTCACTCTTTATGAACAGGGAAGGCGTCAAGAACGTTTATGAAATCAAAAACAAGGAGTTAATGCTGGAGAAGAAGACACACACCTTCCATGGTTTGACAATCTTTTCACCAGTAGCAGCACACCTGGCTAACGGAGTCGAACCCAGACTGGTGGGTCCAAAAATCAACAACTACATTCGCTGGAACATCCCAAAACCCGCGGTTAAGAATGAAACGGTGTTCGGAGAGATCATTCACATCGACCAGTTTGGGAACGGAATAACCAACATAACAAAAAGGGAACTAAGAAAAATCAAGGTGAAGTATGACACCAACATCAGAATTAAGATTAACGGTAAAAAGGTTAACACCCCCTTCAAAAGGGCGTACGGTTTCGTTAAGCCTGGAGAATATGTCAGTGTCATCGGCAGTTATAACTTCTTAGAGATATCAATAAATCAGGGGAACGCGGCAAAGAAACTGGGATTGAAGAAAGGCAACAAAGTCAGAATAGAGGCTGAAAGCTAAAAAACACGACAAACATGACAAGCAGCTTCGAATCGATTCCAACCACCAGCTTATAAAGAATGTGTTAAGCACTTCCCTGTTGAAAAAGCATGCGAAAACTGGTACACTAAAAAATTTAATAATGGTGAAGCTCTTTTCTTACCATGCTTTTACCAAACTAGATATGATGGTTATGAGAAGGGCGTCTCGTGGTTCTGGAGAGTGTTTTAGACGATTTGGTGGGATAACGGTTGGTGACAAGCCTAGGCGAAATAAAGGGTATAGGTAAAAGGGTAGAGGAAAAGCTTGTGAAATACTTCGGTTCGGAAGAGGAGGCGGTAGATGCGATTCTGAGTGGAAGAATATCAGAGATCGGGGCTATTCCAGGGATAGGCTTGGGCAAGGCGCTTCAGATAGTGAAGAACGCCTATGAACACGTTGAAGGGGTCTCCTCTTCCCAAGTTCTGAAAACCGAAGATATTCAGAATATATACAATCACATACTTAGGATAATAAGGTCCTACGCCCGAACGGCATACGCCAGAGACAAGTTGATGTTGTTCTGGCCTTTACCCCCCTCCAAGAGAGGGAAGATAGAAAGGAATCTGGCGCGTTTCACCGAGTCGAAGAGGATTATTCAAGGTATAGGTGAAGAAAAGATTGGGGAGATAATTAGTTTACTTGGCGGCATCACACCTCTGAAGAAGGGTGTGATTAAGAGGAGGATAGAGGGTAGGGTGATACTCACAAGAAGCGACGAAGCCTATCAAAAGATGAGGGCGCAAAAAATAGACAAGTACTGCAGTGTGATACTTTTAGACCAGAGCGAAAAGGCTGCTGAGTATGCTCAAGGATACGACTTGGTCCTTTACCTACAAACAAGTGGTGATTACGATAGTTCACTAGACTACGTTGAAAACGCTTACATGGTTCCGCCGGAATGGACTCTCGAGGATCTTATTCCAGAACTAACAATCGAGTTTTACTCAGCCAACTACAGGGTGATAAACGCTACCTGCGAGCTTGCCAAACTAATTTACACCCTCCCGGAGGGAGAGGCTCTAAACGAGTTCAAGTCACAGCTGGACAGCCAAGCCCTGGAAGAAGTGAAAAATCTTCTCAGCCTGATAACCGAGGACGGAGGGGTGGCTGAAGGATACGACGCGGAGCTGGACAGGTTTCGACACGCGCTAAAGAATTTTGACACAGCGGTGCTCGACACCGAAACATGGTTAAACGATGAGATAAGAAAAAGGCTGGCTGAGAGTGAGGCGAAGCTCGGAGGAGAGCAAATAATCAAGATTCTGGAGGCCGCCAGAACAGACTCCATCGAGGCAGGTAGCTTAAGAAACTATCTTCCGGGAGAAGTCACCGACATCATACTAGATACCATAAGGAAAGCGGAGGATAGGTTTTGCGAGCTTCTGAATCTAACAGCTAAGGAGATAACTTGGATAGACGGGATGTTCCCCGAGGAAATTTTGCTGCCGTTGGAACTGAACCGCTCCAAGACTATCGAGCTGGAGAACACGCTGCGAAGACAGTATGTTGTTAAGGAGTATACTATCCTGAGGGAGATAGCCAAGAAGCTCGCAAAACACACGGAAGTCGTTAGGAGGGCTGTTCAGGCTGTTCTTGAATTCGACTTGTTCTTTGCTGTGGGCCTGTTTTCCAGAGACTACGAGCTTAACCCTCCCCAGATCAACACCGAGAGTGTTGGAATCGGATTTGAGGAGGGACAGAACATTTTCCTAAAGGAGAGAGAACTCAGGGGAGAGGGAAAGGTGGTTCCCATCAGTTACATAGTGGGCGATCCCGGCTTTAAAATGGATGACACGCACGGTGAGAGGGTCGTCATGCTTTCGGGTGCGAATTCTGGTGGGAAAACAATGACCATACAGCTCATAGCCCAGATAGCCATATTGGGCCAGATGGGGTTCCCGGTCCCGGCTAAGAGGGCTAGCATGAGCCTGTTTGACGAGCTCTTCTATTTTGGAAAATCCCAAGGAATGGTGTCCGCCGGTGCTTTGGAGACAACGATTAAAAGGTTTGTCTCAATAGTGACCAATCCGGCGTCGAAACTGGCTCTGTTCGACGAGGTGGAAGCCATGACGGAGAGCGGAGCGGCTGCCAAGATCATCGCAGGAATACTGGAAATGCTGTGTGAGAACCAGAAAACGTGTGCGGTCTTCGTAAGCCACCTCTCCGAGGAGATAATAAGCTTAACAAAGGGGTCGGTCAGAGTGGACGGTATCTCCGCTCAGGGGCTCGACGAAAACTTAAACCTCATAGTGGACAGAACCCCGAAGTTCAACTACATTGCCAAATCGACGCCCGAGCTAATACTACAGAGGCTGTACTCTCTCTCAGAGGGCGAAGAAAAAGAGGTCTTTGGTAACATACTCAGAAAGATGAGCGAAGCGGAATAAGACTCGGCTGACTCGGAGGATATAGAAAATTTATTTTATTAGAAATCAAGTAAGGGTTATTGTCCTTAGAGCGAACCTAACACCACAAGAACCAAGGCTTCGATATCCACCACTAGATTTATATCGGAGAATTGGTTTAATCAAGAATCAATAACAAAAAATAAATTTTGAGGAAATCATTCCATCCTTAAAAGTTAATAAATCCAAGAAGAGGAAGTAACATCATCACATTTACCCAACTTACGGGCAATCGAGGTAGTATTAGAAGGGAGGTATCCCCGTGAAGGCGGTCATCTTGGCTGGCGGATATGGAACAAGGTTACGGCCATTAACATACACAACACCAAAAACCATGCTACCAATATGTGACAAACCGGTTTTACACTGGATAATTGACTCACTCAGCAAACAGGGTTTTGACGAGATTATTATCACCACAAACTATCTGGAGGAACAAATAAAAAGTTATTTTGGTGATGGAAGCGATTTCGGTGTAAAAATATACTATCCGAAGGAGAAAGAACCGCTCGGAACCGCGGGCTCCGTCAAAAACGCTGAGAAGTATCTGGATGAAACCTTCGGCGTGATTCAATCGGATAACATAACGGAAATAAGCCTGGCGGAAGCCATAAAGTATCATGAGAAAAAGAGAGGCATAGCCACAATCTCACTCGTCGGGGTTGAGAACCCTTGGCAGTTCGGAATCGCCGAACTTAATAGGAAGAATCAGATTAAAAGATTCTTGGAAAAGCCCAAACCGGATGAGTGTTTTAGTAATCTCGCCAGCACCGGGCTCTACGTTCTCGAGCCTGAGATACTGGATTACATTCCCGAAAATACGCCTTTTGATTTTGCGAAAGATCTGTTTCCCATGATGCTTAAGAGGGGTAAACGATTATTTGGGTATAAGGCTGAGGGATTCTGGGTAGATGTTGGAAAACCCGAGGGATACATGAAAGCAACAGAATGGATCGTTAACCAGATAAAGAAGTACATCAGCGAAACCGCCGAAATAGAGGGAAAGATAAGAGGGCCAGTCTACATCGGGGAAAATACTGTAATAAAAAAGGGTACAAAAATTGAGGGCCCAGTCATCATCGAAGACGGTTGCACAATAGAAGCCGACGCACAGATTCAACCCTGCTCAATAGTAAAGTCAGGGGTAACGATAGGAAGCGAAACAAGAATCGACAAGGCGGTTATGTACAGAAACTCAAAAATCGCCTCGAACGCACGTCTCCATGAATGCATTATAGCCGAAAACTGCGAGGTCGGAAACAACGTAGAAATAGGCAAACTGGCGGTCGTGGGACCCAACTGCAAAATCGCAGACTCAACAACCGTTCTACCAGGCTCCAGAATATGGCCAGACCTGTGGGTCGAAGGCCATATACACGGCATAGTAAGAACAAGAATATAACCCAGATGAGGCAGGCTTAGCTAAGAGGTATACAAAAGTTTTTATATGCAGTGATTATCTTATCGTTTACACACCGCACCCCATATATGAGGGCATACACTACGAAAACACAGCAGTCCGAGGTTTAACCCAAAAAAAAGAACGAGAAAGCCAAAACTCGGAACCGTAGAGAAAACCAACAGCTAATAATTATTGAAGAGGTTTAAAACATGAAGCTATGGTTGTTAGATATTTTAGCCTGCCCGATAGAGGGTTGTAAAAGTTACCCCTTGAAGCTCAAGATTTTCACTTGGGAAACAGAGAAGAAAGCATTCCAGAAAGCAAACGATGATCTAGAGAAGAAAGATCCAGCCTTCCTAAAAAAGGAACTGAAGAATAGAATCACAATAAGCCAGTCAGAGTCAAAACCCAGCATTGAGGACGAAATGACAAAGGAACCGGTGCCCCTCGAAGAGTATCTCAAAATATTCTCCGAAAAACTGGACATACTAAAAACCATCGAGGACCTGAGTGAATCCCCATCGGCGCAGCTGCTGAAAAAGGCTCTGGACATGAAGAAGAAGCTACCATCCACCCTCACCCCGGAGCTCAACACCTACATATATGTTTTGAACTGGATTCTGTACAGAGCCGAAGTCGAAGAAGGAATAATACTCTGCGACAAGTGTGGCAGGTGGTACCCAATAATAGAAACAATACCCCACATGCTACCAGACGACCTCCGCGAAGAAAAAGAAGACAAAACATTCCTAGAGAAGTGGAAAAACAAAATCCCGAAAAAGGTACTAGACCAGGGAAAACCCTTCAACCTAAAGTAGGAAAGCCGAAAGAGAACCTTTTTATTTTACATAGAAACTTAACCGCCAAGAAATAAGACC
>JAUQYY010000086.1 GCA_030587505.1 Candidatus Sigynarchaeota archaeon | reverse complement strand
AGCGACTGTGGACACAGGTACGCTGAGGGATGGCCGGGTGCACGCGTGTACGCGGGCTGCAAGTACATGGATGAGGTCGAACTGATCTGCATCGACTTGGCGAAGGACCTTTTCAAGGCGGAATTCGCAGATGTCAGAGCCACCTCTGGCGTTGTTGCCAACCTCATAGTTTACACAGCGCTAACAAGCCCCGGCGACACCATGATGGCAACGCCCATACCCGCAGGTGGGCACATAAGCCACGCCCCCGAATACACCAAGTCAGGGAAATTCTTGGGCGGTACGGCGGGAGCTGTTCATGGATTGAATGTGGAGTACTTTGTTTTCGATAGAAAGGAACTAAATCTTGACGTGGATAAATCCGCAAAGAAAATACGCGAACTCAAACCAAGACTCTTACTCTTCGGCGCGTCGGTCTTCCTGTTCCCCCACCCCGTTAGAGAGCTGGGCGAGGTGGGAAAAGAGGTGGGGGCGAAAGTGGCATACGATGCGGCGCACGTGGCGGGACTAATAGCGTGCGGCTATTTCCAAGACCCCTTAAGGGAGGGGGCAGACACGGTGCAAATGAGTACGCACAAGACAATGCCAGGCCCACAGCACGGGATGGTTCTCGCCAAGAGGGAGTTGGGCGACTCCATAAAACAAGCAACGTTTCCGGGATTGACGAGCAATCATCACCTGCACAATGTCGCCGGGTTGGCCATAACCCTTGCGGAACTCAAAAAATTTGGTAAAGCGTATGCTGGGCAGATAATCAAAAACTCCAAGGCTCTCGGACAGGCGCTGTACGAAAGAGGGTTCAACGTGCTCGGAGAGGAGAAGGGCTTCACAGAGTCGCACACCCTTCTCGTGGACATCACCAACTTTAAGGACCGAGTCGGCCTCGGACACGACATAGAGAAGAGACTAGAGGAAGCAAACATCATTATTAACAGGAATCTGCTTCCCTGGGATATTAACGAAGGCAGAAACTATCTTAATCCGGGGGGCATCCGCCTGGGAACCAGTGAGCTTACAAGACTCGGAATGAAGGAAAGCGAAATGCAAATGGTGGCTGATTTCATCAAACGCGTCGTTGTAGATAAGGAGGATCCGAAGAAAATAGCTTCGGAGGTCGCAGAGTTCAGGAAAGACTTCCAGAAGGTACACTACTGCTTTGAATCGGAGCTAGAGGCGTACGAATACGTAGAACTACGCTAAATCAATCCATCACCTTTTTCTCAGGTCCATGTAGGCGGACTCATAGAACGCGGCTGACGCCATGATGATCGCGTTCAGGATGGGAAGAGTTGACTCTGTTGGTGGGTTCCAGCACAAGGGATCCTCCGACAAGATGTCGCCGGTCAGCCCATAAGCGTCCGCTCTGCACCCGCCTCCGCATACACTAATATGAGGGCAGCTACCACACTTTCCTGTTATCCTCCTTTCACGAATCGCAGCACACACTTCTGAATTCTTTATCTTGTTCCACATCTCACTTATGCTGTTTTCCCGTATACTTCCCATAACGTAGGGCAAGCTGGGGCACAGGACAACTTTTCCGTCGGGTTCTATACACAACCTGTTACCTATGTAGCACCAGCCACCAACAAGTTTCAAGTAGTTTATCATTTCCCTTGTCAATTCCTCGCCATAATAGGATTCGATTATTGAGGTGGCGGCTTTCAACTCTTCCCGAGAGAGCATCAGATGAATGTTCCTGAGCCCCCTTCCCACAGGGTGGAATCTCCTGAAGTATGCGGGGACATGGTTTCTCTCCGCCAACTGAATGATTCTTTCAATCTCGTGAAAGTTGCTTTTCATTATTACGCTCACTATGAGCACCATTAATCCCGCTTCGCGGCAGAGCTTGACAGCTTCAACAGCCCTGGAGAACGATCCCTCAAACCCTCGAATCCTGTCGTGCGTTCTGGCTAACCCCCCGTCTATGCTAATTCTAACCCCGCTCACGCTGAAGCTGCTTAACCTGTCCACAAAGCGTCGATTCAAGAAAAACCCGTTTGTGAACAGGCTTACTTGGATATCTTTATCACTCAAATATTGTAAAATCTCCCAGAAATCCTTTCTGATTGTGGGTTCACCTCCGGAAAGGGTTACCCTTCTGACCCCGATTTTCGCCAGGTCGTCGATTAAACCCTGAATCTCCTCCAGCGACAACTCGTCACGTAGTGGAAGCCCGGAGTCCGAGCTGCAATGCAAGCATCTGAGGTTACACTCATTAGTGATCTTTAAGCTTACAACTGGCTTCACGGAGTCAAGGTTGCTTGATTTGATCTTTTTTATCTTGTCACGGAGCCCTGCAATCAGCATATCCTCGAGCGCCTTGTCCACTCTTATCACCGGACACAAAACTTAAGAATACCATTCAAAAAAGCTTTTCTGAAAGTGAAGGGAAACAGGGAAATCGGAAGGGATTGCTCCCCTAACAAATGGAGCTTGGTCGGTTATATCCAAGAACAGCCTCTCCCGAGCGAGCGCTCGACTGTTCATTTCGCTAGCTCTAATGATAAACGAAAGTTTTTGTCAACCCTCTTCGAGAATTTTTCGAATAAAGAGTTATGCCGCAGTTTAAAATCCTGCCTGTATTTCGTTAAGGCTTCTTTGATTTCTGGTATCTCAGCGCCTCTTTTATGAATAAAAGATATACCGGGCTTGGTTGG
This sequence comes from Candidatus Sigynarchaeota archaeon, assembly GCA_030587505.1. Classification (GTDB taxonomy): domain Archaea; phylum Asgardarchaeota; class Lokiarchaeia; order Sigyniarchaeales; family Sigyniarchaeaceae; genus Sigyniarchaeum; species Sigyniarchaeum tengchongense. The sequence continues at coordinate 1,697 of JAUQYY010000086.1, read as the reverse complement.
TTCGGTCTACTTTTGAACTCGGGGTGGAACTGAACACCTGTCAGTAAGAAGTCTTTATTTAGTTCGATTGCGTTAATTATCCTCCCTGTTTCGTCCCTGGCTGACACTCTGAGTCCAGCGTCCTCAGCCATCTCGGCGTACTCGGGTATAATATGGTATCGGTGCCTGAATCTTTCAATAACCTCGCTCTTACCGTAGGCCTCCCTTAACCTGCTGTTCTCCATTAACAAAACCTTGTGGCCACCCAGTCTCATAGTGCCGCCCTTAGCCCTTATTGCTTTCTGTTCTGGAAGCAAATCGACGACCGGGTAGGGGGTGTTTGGGTCTATCTCGGTGCTGTTGGCTCCCTTCAATCCCAGCACGCCTCTGCAAAAGGCCACAAAAAGAAGCTGGCAGCCGAAACAAATCCCCAGATATGGAATTCCCTCCTTGATCGCATACTCGGCTGTTAGAATCATTCCCTCAGATCCCCTGGAGCCGAAGCCAGGCGTGAGAAGAATGCCGTCAAACTTCTTTAGGCACTCAAGCTCCTTCGGGTTTCTCTCCAGTGGTTCAGTGTCAATCCACTGGAGTTCGAGCTTGGCGCCACAGTGGGCGGAAGCATGTCTAAGTGCCTCCTGAATGCTGATATAACTGTCAACTATCTGAGTATACTTCCCGGGGCAGGCTATGCGGACAACTTCCTTGGTGTTCTTGTAGAGGTCAACAATGCTACGCCACTCGTCTAGCTTTGGTTTTTTAATCGGCAGATTCGAAATCCTGCACAGGTAATCCCCAAGATTCTGTTTCTCAAAAAACAGTGGTAACTCGTAGACAACATCTATGTCTGGATTCGAAATCACCGCCTCGAGTGGGAGGTTCGAAAAGAGGCTGAGTTTCTGTAAAACATCCTTAGTGAGCGGCTTTTTACCTCTCCCCACTATCACGTCCGGCTGTAAACCCATTCCCTGGAGCGCTCTGACGCTGTGCTGTGAGGGTTTTGATTTTTGCTGCTGAACCGTTTCGAGAAACGGCACGTAGGTAACGTGAACAAGAATGGTATCCTCCTTCTTCTCTTCCAGCCTAAACTGGCGTATCGCCTCAAGAAAAGGCATGGCTTCAATGTCACCTACGGTTCCCCCCACCTCCGTGATTAGGATGTCCGGCTTCTTTCTCTCTGCAACCTGCCTGATTCTTCTCTTTATCTCGTCTGTGATGTGGGGTATGATCTGGGTGGTGCGTCCCAGAAACTCCCCTTCCCTCTCCTTGAGAATAACTGAGAGATAAACCTGTCCGGAGGTAATATTCTGCTCGGGCGACATGTTCTTTCCGAGGAACCGCTCATAGGTTCCAAAATCCTGATCTATTTCTGATATTTTGAGGCTGAACCCCTCAACGGGTTTGAACTCCCAAACCTCTTCTGTGATATAGACTTCACCGTGTTCAATGGGGTTCAGTGTGCCTGGGTCGACGTTGAGATAGGGGTCTATCTTAATAACGTCTACGTCATAGCCTCTAAACTGGAACAGTTTGCCTATGGACGCTGTTGTAACACCCTTTCCCACGGCCGACATAACGCCGCCTGTTACGAAAATGTACTTCACCATTCCACCTTTCTCCAATTAGAATATTTAACTTTGGAAGGATTAATAAGTGTACCTACAAAACTTGTATCGAACAGTAACTATTAAATAAAAATAGCTTATTATTAAACATAC
>JAUQYY010000342.1 GCA_030587505.1 Candidatus Sigynarchaeota archaeon | reverse complement strand
AGTCACCCCATAATCTAAGAAGAATCTAAGGGAATGAAAAACCAGCTCATTCAGAACCGGGTACAAACCAACAACGACTAGGGGATATTGAAGAACGATTAGCAGAGTAGAGAAAAAGCGTGTATAGAACAATTTCAACACCAAATAGTGCAGCGCCAAGCTCCACAGCGGTGGATAAACCAGGGTCAGCACCATCAACAGGGAAATCGCCGTGAGAAAGGAAAACAGATTAACCCTCTGTTTCCTCGAAAGCTCAGGAAACACAACAGAGTTCCCAGGCAGGAGAAAAACCCACAAAGCAACATCAATACCTATCATAAGAAGGAAAAAGGTCTGAAAGGGGTAGAGCCAAGTCAATAAACTCCGGTCCATGAAAGATAATCCAAACAGCCCGCTGAGGAAAAAGTGTAGAAAAACCACTTCCCCAGCGATGAGAGGGTATCCAATGGGGTACCTACATGGCACATTGTACAGTTTGTAAAACTTCAAAAGAAAGGACCACATAGCTCTACCTCTCACTCACCAACAGACACACGAAGAAAGACGCACAAACTAAATAATAAGTTGTATTATTTATTAATTTTTATTAGAATAAACGATGTTGCTGCCTTTTAGTAACTCTTTGACCCCCTGTAATTCTCAAAGAAATTAAACATGTTTCCTGATGCCTGAACGGTTGACCGTTTCCAACCATTCGCCGGCTACAAAACTCCAAGAATCACCTAGCGAGTAAACGGAAAGCTTTTGCTGTTCAAAAGTTTATATAACAAAGATTAACTATTATAAGTTAACAAATGAGGAATCCTCCGGGTGACTTTGATGAAATCTGAATCCTTGAATGTTGTTGCGATCTTCGCTCACCCCGATGACCTTTCGTTTTTCTGTGCGGGGACCCTTGCAAAGTGGGCGGAGCAGGGACACAACGTTTACGCGATATGCTGCACGAGCGGCAACGTTGGAACGCTGAGAACGGATCTGACGAAGGAGCAGGTGGCCGAGATGCGGGAGAGGGAGCTCAGAGCCGCGAACGAGATACTGGGCGTGAAGGAGACGATTATGCTGGGCTACCCCGACGCGGGGTTCATGAATGGGCCAGAGCTGAGGGAGAGACTCGTCTACCACGTTAGACGGCTGAGGGCGGACAGGGTGGTCACCTTCGACCCCTGGGTGTCGTACGAGGTGCACCCCGACCACGTGATGGTGGGAAGAATGGCAGCCGAAGCAGCAGCATTCTCCGCCTTCCCCCTGCTGTACTCCGAACAGTTCAATGAGGGTGTTGAGCCCTACGCCTGCTCCGAGGTGTGGTTCATGGGCCTGCTCGGCCACGCGCCGAACTGCTTCGTGGACATCACCCAAACCCTTGAGAAGAAGGCGAGGGCGGCGCTGAAGTTCGAAGCCACCCTAACCCTCCTAGCCAGGCTCTTCGCACCGGACATCGACCCAGCCAACGTAACTCCTGACCAGTTGGAAACACTGTCAAAGCACGCGGACACACTGCTGCGCTTCATGGCATCCACCATAGGGGAGAAAGTGAACCTCAAAGCCGCGGAAGCTTTCTACGTTCAGAGAACCCTACCGGGACACTTCGACAACTTCCAGCAGCTAATGATGGAGATGCTCGGAAACCCGCCCGAACCACCCAAAATCTGCTAAAAAGGCGAGAAAAACGAGGAAACATCGGATTCACACCGAGAGGAGGGGAAGAGAGGTTTTCAGATAGCTCTTCTAAAAGTAAAGGCAACACGCAGGAGATACAGGTCTCACCGCTGAGATTATTCCCGAGGTTCGCCGCCCAACCATAATACTTTTCTATCGGTGAGTTGAACTTAGTATTGAAAGGTGTTCTGCTTGTCTTCGGGAGAGTTGGCGGTTAGAGACAGGTATTCGTGTGCGAAACTCTGCGGAATATTTGGTTAGGGAGCTCGAGGACCGTATCATCGCAGTTTACCTGTTTGGCAGTGTTGCGAGGGGGGACACGGATGAGAGCAGCGACATTGACGTACTCATTGTCCACCTCGGTGGGAAAGACTTTAGGGAGAAGCTTGCTGAACTCACCTTCGAGTTCATGACAAAAACCGGAGCACCAATTGAGTACATTTCCTACTCACTGTTCGAGCTGAAATCAAGACTAAAACACTCAACCTTTCTGAGAGAAATAGTAACAAAGGGAGAGAAACTATTTATGAGAGACGAGGAGGAAGTAGAGAAACTGGAGTGCAAAGCTCTACTGAACCTGTCCGGGGAGTTTGAGGAAGACGCCTTAATGTCTCGCTCAAGAGAGACACCGCGCAGCAATAGATCTGGGCTACAACTCACTGGAACTCACAGTAAAAGCACTCCTTATCCCAGTGTTAGGAGAACTGTCGGGGTCACACGGAGGTCTGGTGGCCAAACTCGGAGAAAAGTATGTGAAGACCGGTAAGCTACCTAGCGACATGGGAAGGAAAGTAAACCAAGCCCTAGAACTAAGAAACAAAGCGAGACATGACCCACTCGCCCATGTAACAAAGCAAGATGCGCAAATGATTTTAGAACTCGCATCCGAACTGAGGAACAAGGCGTCGAGCCTAATACAATAAAGAAAAATAACATCAAGGCTTAAGCGGAGCCCGTAATTTTTAGGATACAAGCGATCACCAGGCCAAAACGCTGACATACGCAGCGGTTCCGCAGCCTTCTACACTGTTCGAAAGAGAGTTCATTCATCTCTTGACAGAAATAAACACTTGAAGATGGTTAGAAATAGTTCTTATGGAGAAATCGATGCCTGAAGACAGTTTAGAAAGGGTGATGGAGTTCGTCGATTATTTACGTTTCTTCTCGATTAACGTAGGATTAGGACTCCCCTCAATAAGAATTTCTTTAAAATCGCTTTGTGACGCATATAAGAACCCATTTTGTCTCCCACCCGGGGTCTTTCTTCCCGTAGAATTCCCGGATCCGGATTGATTTTACTCCCACCCTTTCGAGGAGTTGTTTCCACTCGCTCACCGTGAGCACTCTTGATTTGGCTTCACTCCTGTGCTTCCTTTTTATGCTCAAAAAACGCGTGACGATGAAGGAGAGAATTCTTCCTAGGGGTGTTCTCCACTTTTCCGGTGCGCATATTTCCGCGATTACAATCCTGCCGCCGGGCTTCAGAACCCTCAGAAACTCTCTCAGGGCTGTTTCGATGTCCATGTGGCGAATCGCAAACGTGCACACAACCAGGTCATAGCTTTCATCCGGGCAGGGTATGCTCTCGCCAGTAGCCTCCTCCACGGAAATTACACCCTCAAGAGACTCCCTTTTAATGTTTTCTTTCGCTCTCTCAACCATAGCCCCGACGGGTTCAATGCCACGGATTCTGCAGTTCCCCGAGAGAGCATTCGCCAGGCAGATGGA
>JAUQYY010000335.1 GCA_030587505.1 Candidatus Sigynarchaeota archaeon | reverse complement strand
ATTTCCCGCAATTTCACCTGACTGTCCATACCTGTTCCTCCACATCATTAGAGGGGGCACGAATATTTTTCGGACTCAGCGCTTACCAAACATCAGAAACTCTTAAAAAAATTTGGGTTACCATTCAAGGAATTCACATAAATATTTTTGCTAAACAATTTAGAAAGCACACAAAAACAAGGAATAACAGCAGGGAAAGAATGGATATCAACATTTTGAAAGGTATCCGATTGTTCAAATTCTTGAAAAGGAGGCTAGTCCAAGATTTTCCCCGTCTCGTCAATCACACCTTTACGAATTCTCGTGCTGGAAATACGGGTACCATTCTGGGCGAGAACCAAAGGGACAAGCACAACTTCCAAGGGAGGTAAACCTTTCTTCCTGCGTATAGTGTTGATTTTTTCAACAGTTGATAAAACTTCCTCAGTTGCAACCAAAGCTTCTAATCCCGAGTCCTCCACGGCTGGCCCATAAGGATCGTCAAGGCTAATTATCTCAGCTCTGTCAAGGTAGCCCTCCTCCACAAGAAAGGCCTCAAGTTTTTTCTTTCTTACATGATACGGCTCTATTTTCTCCGCCATACTTTTGTGCTTAGTCATCCTGTCGGTAGTCAACCCTATCATGACCCGCTCGGCGACCTCGAAGGCCTTCCTTATCAGAGCCTTATGCCCTATGTGAAGTCTATCAAAGGTACCAGAGACTCCAACCAACTCAAACGTGTAGGACATACCGAACTCTCCTTCGAACGCTAAAGGTTTGGTAATAATTATATATGATTCACAAGACACTTTAAGTATTAAAACCATTTTTACAAAGAGGACATAGTAATGCTTGACGCCAAAGTTTTAGAGAGTTACAGAACGGCGGGGGAAATAGCAGCGGAAATCAGAAAGGAAGCGGAAAAGATAGTCAGAAAAGGAGCTCCACTGCAGAAAATCTGCGAAACACTGGAAAGGAAAATACTAAAAGAAGGGGGAAAACCCGCATTCCCGGTAAACGTGTCTTTGAATGATATAGCAGCACACTACACCTCTCCACCTGACGATAGAACCACCGTTCCTCCCAAAGCCTTAGTTAAGGTGGATATCGGGGTGCAAATCAACGGTTTCATCGCGGATACAGCACTCACAATCAGCGTGGGGAAGGTGGGAAGAGGGCTAATTGAAGCGGCGGAATCCGCTCTCCAAAACGCCCTGAAGATTGTCAAGGCCGGTGTAAGGTCGAGTCAAATTGGAGAAGTCATCGAGAAAACAATAAGGGAGTCAGGATTCAGACCGATATCCAACCTTACAGGTCACCTACTGGGCCAGTACAATCTTCACGCTGGAAAATCCATCCCAAACGTCAAAACAAGACTGGGATTCACATTAAAAGAGGGAGAAGTCTACGCCATTGAGCCATTCGCTACAACCGGAGAGGGAATAGTTGACGACTCCAAATACGCCTACATATACAGGTTAACCAGCCAGAAACAATCCAACCAGTTTTTGTCATACATTACCCGCGAGTTCAAAACCCTCCCCTTCACTTCCAGATGGCTAATCCACAAGTTCTCGAAAAAGCGAGTACAAGAACTTATCAAAAGGTACATCAACGGGGGATTAATTCAACCCTACCCCGTCCTAATAGAGAGAAAAAGAGGTGTGGTTTCACAGGCAGAACACACACTAATCGTGAAGAAAAACGGGTGCGAGGTGACCTCTGCTTAGAACTCTTCCTCCTTCTCCTCAACTCGGGAAACAGGTACAGAGTAAATCGCACTCACGTATTTTTCAGAACCACAGGAGCTACACGAACCCATTTTTTTGAAGACATAGTCACCCTTCTGGAAGTCTCTAACCTCCCGATAATCACATCCCTTACACTTAACAACCGTAACTGTCTTACGCTCAGGAACAGGTTTAGGACGCGAAAACAGTATGAGAGGGTAAATCGCAAGAAGCAGCGCGAAGAGCGCGTAGAACAGTCTCTGATTCCTAATACCTGTGAAAAAATCCAAGAAAAGCTCGTCGAATGAAGGATTCACGTAAAGGTAGAGCATATAAACCCCAAGAGCAGCGACAATAAAGGAGAACACAATCAGAATCAGAATAGATATTCTTCTTTTTTGTGGCATAACTACTTCCACCTGTCTAACCTATGCCGATACAATTCCCTATCCCCGCGACTATAACGGTATCACCAGCCTTGGTACGCTCTCGGATAATATTTTTCACACGCTCAGCGGCTTTGCGAGCGCCATCAAAGATTTCCTTCCTCATGGGAGTTAGGGCGTCTTCAATCGACATCTTTATTATCACGGCGTCAACAGGAACCCGCCGATTGGTAACCTCTTGTTCTATCTTGAATTTTTCAACCCCGGGTCCGCCGATGGCAGCGCCGACACCTTCAACGATCTTACCAGTCTTCTCACCCTCAAACTTCAATCCCGCGTCAATCATAATCACCCGGGCAACATTCCCATCAGATTCCTTAATCAGATTGACAATCGCTTCGCCTGGCTTTCCTACACGCGCACCCGGACCGGTTGCCCTGACGATCATCACGTTTCTATCCTCAAAAACCGTGGGCGTCAGAGAAACATCCTCGGCGATTTCACTGGTTTCAGCATCTCCATTATTCAAAAACTCACTTCTCAGAATAGAAGCCACCAGCGCACCAGCCCCATCACCAATTGGTTGACCCTCAGAGAAGGCCTTTAAAGCCTTGTAATAAGCATTGGCATACTTCATAATAAGTGAAAGCGAAACCTGGATGCTTACAATCATAGCGTAGTTGTTGGTCTCCTTACCCAAGTAGTAGAAATGTCGAACAACTAGGAAAAGCTGCCGCAAAGCCATAGCAGCCTCGAAAGTCATCGCAATATTAGCCCTCTGATCGCGATCAGCTGCGGGAGCCAAACGCGCAACAAGATCATCGAACCTAGACTTTCTCACATCGAGGAGGTGTTCAAGTCTTTTAAAAACACCTGAAGGGTCACGCTCCACAGGCTCAATCAGAACAAACTCCATGTAATCCTCAACCAAGGGAGTGGGATCCTTCTCAGGTTTACCCAACTCCCTAATCATCTTAATGGTAACGTTCTTACCCTCGTCAGACCACTTCTCGAGCTGAGAAATCACCTCACGAATCTGGCTCAAGTACTGCATGGTCTGAACCTTAAGAAACATGCCACTAAACATCAGGATAATAAAGAACACAAATATGAGGATGTTCATAATTATAATCGTCGGATCAGAGTACCCGAACGGTAACTGCAACGCCGGCAACACCATAACTATCACACAACACCAACAGTCGTAACCACCAAAC